>JAYWIB010000325.1:0-3022 GCA_043789265.1 Chitinophagaceae bacterium | reverse complement strand
GATCCTTTTTTTACAGTTTGTTGACAGGGTATTGTTATACTTTTCTTTTTCTTTCATCATTTTATTGCTGTTTAAATTTATTCAAATGCAATGGTATCCTGTGCTGTGCTGTATATTTTTTATCTGCAAATGAGGAACCTGCAATCATTAAAACAATAATTTAGTATATCTATTTTTTTTGTGCATTATAAAACCTGCTCCTAAATAATATTGAACAATAACATTAGCACAAAGGGGTAAACATAATTTTCTACAATGGATGTTTCAAACACAATACAATTAAAATATGTAAATTATTTATGGAACGATAAGGTGGCCGCAAGCTTTAATAATGATGAAGTGGCGTTACTGATTTACCGTTCAAATTTGCTGGGTGCCGATTTAAGGCTTACCAATTACGGAGGGGGCAATACCAGTTGTAAAATATTTTGTAAGGATCCCATCACTGCCCGTGAAACCGAAGTAATGTATATAAAAGGATCAGGGGGCGACCTGGGCTCCTTAAAAAAAGATGGGCTTGCAGCACTTTATATGGACAGGTTACAGGCCTTGCAACATATATACCGTGGTCTTCAGTTTGAAGATGAAATGGTGGAATTTTTCAATCATTGTATTTATGATTTGAATTCAAAAGCGCCTTCTATTGATACCCCCCTTCACGCTTTTTTGCCTTTTAAACACATAGATCATTTGCACCCGGATGCAGCTATTGCAATAGCTGCATCAAAAGATGGAAAAAAAATAAATGATGAATTATTTAATGGCGCTATAGGCTGGGTAGAGTGGCAGCGGCCGGGTTTTGATTTGGGATTGAAACTGCAAAAATGCTTAGCGGAAAATCCGGGCATAAAAGGAATTATGCTCGGCGGCCATGGATTGTTTACCTGGGGCAACACTGCTTACGAAAGCTATATCAATACGCTGGAAGTGGTAGAAAAATATGCTGACTACCTGGAGAAAAATACCGGCAAATCAAAGCCAGTGTTTGGAGGAGCCAAAATAGAAGCTGCCCCTACAGTTGACAGAAAAAAGCAGGCAGCATTATTGTCGCCCATGCTTCGTGGTTTTTGCAGCAGCCACACCCGTATGATTGGACATTTTACGGATGATGAAAAAGTGCTGGAATTTATAAACAGTAAAGATGCGGAACGGCTGGCAGCAATGGGAACCAGTTGTCCCGATCATTTTTTAAGAACAAAAATTTCGCCGCTGGTACTGCGGCTTTCACCGGATGAAGATTTAGGTAACGCAGCAATAATGAAGCAAAAACTGCAGCCAGCCTTTGAGCAGTACCGTACATTGTATACGAATTATTATAATAATCATAAACATGCTGACAGCCCTTCCATCAGGGATGCAAATCCAGTAATCATTTTATACCCCGGTGTGGGTATGTTTTCATTTGCAAAAGACAAAGCCACGGCTCGTATAGCTGCAGAATTTTATACCAATGCCATCAATGTGATGAAGGGTGCCGAGGCTGTAAGTAAATATGTATCGCTGCCATTGCAGGAAGCATTTAATATAGAATACTGGCTGCTGGAAGAAGCAAAACTGCAGCGCATGCCCAGGCCTAAACCATTGACCGGAAAAATAGCACTGATAACCGGCAGTGGCGGTGGCATAGGAAAAGCCATTGCAGAAAAATTTATCAGCGAAGGCGCCTGTGTTATTTTGTCTGATATTAACAGCCAGCGGCTTGCCGAAACTGCAGACTGCTTTTCAAAAAAACATGGAAAAGACAATAGTATACAGCAGTTGCTGGATGTAACCAGTGAAGCAGATATAGCTGCCTGTTTTCAAGAGATTGTGCTGGCGTATGGAGGTATTGATATAGTGGTGAATAATGCAGGCATTTCTATTTCAAAAACCATTGCCGATACGGATATGAAAGACTGGGAACAATTGCAGTCCATATTAGTAAAGGGTCAGTTCAATGTTTGTAAAGCGGCCATAAAAATAATGAGGCAGCAGGCACTGGATGGAGACATAATAAATATTGTAAGTAAAAATGCCCTGGTAAGCGGCCCCAATAATACAGCATATGGCACCGCAAAAGCAGCACAGTTACACATGAGCCGCCTGATGGCAGCCGAGCTCGGTTCGGATAAAATAAGGGTAAATATTATCAACCCCGATGCGGTTATACAAGGCAGTAATATTTGGGAAGGCGGATGGGCCAAAGGCAGGGCAGAGGCATACGGCATCAGTATTGAGGAGCTACCTGAATATTATGCTAAAAGAACACTGCTCAATCAAACTATTTTACCAGATGATGTGGCCAATGCGGTATTTGCATTTGCCGGCGGACTGCTTTTGAAAAGTACGGGCAATGTATTAAACGTAGATGGAGGTGTGGCAGCAGCTTTTGTACGATAACGGGGCAATGCATTTACAATGATTTCCTTTTTATAAGCATAAAAGGATTTTTTATTTTTTCTTTCCTGTTTTCCAAAATCAGCCGGGCGGCTGTTTCACCCATTTGATAGTGATCGGTGGATATTACTGTAATGCCATCGAGTAATATTTCTTTCAGCGGTGTTTCGTTGTACGATACAATGCCGATATCCTTACCTGCTTTATAATCTTTCACCTGGCAAAGCTTTATCAGATTCACCAAATCGTTTTCTTCAATTACCACATAGGCTTCCTTTTTTGTAAGCACCGTTTCAGGAATTATTTCATCTATAATCTGGTATGCAAGATTGTGGCTGTTACAAAAACTTCTGAAGCCCGTAATAATTTCTTTTGGATAAGGAATAATTTTAGGAAATACCAGGATAACTTTTTTGTATCTTTTAAACAGGGCAATGCCTGATTCCAGCGCATTGTAAATGTCATTTTTAAAATCCTGGTATACACCTGCATATTTAGAATAGGTATGCGGCAAATCTTTATCCAGTATAATCAACTGCTCCGGCGCTATCTTTTTAATGATGCTGTATATTTCATCTGCATCATCATAAAAATGAGGCATAAGTACAAAGTAATCATATTCATCCCTGTTTTCTACCAGCAGGTT
>JAYWIB010000324.1:0-3023 GCA_043789265.1 Chitinophagaceae bacterium | reverse complement strand
ATTTTTTTAAGAGACTAACGGAGGCGGTTAGCCCAAAGGATACAGTGCCACCAGGATTTCTTTTTTTTGCTGAACATATTTTTTAAACAGCAGGTTTGCGGGGCTGTACCAGTCATTGCTTCCCCAGGTTAAAATATAATAACGTGGAAAGTAATGATGAAGAAAAGAAGCCTGGTAATAATACCCTGAAAGCGACTGCACGGTGGAGTTTTTTAGCGCCACATTTATTTTTCTTACGCAGGTAAGCAGCGAATCGTTGCTTATAAGATATGGATTAAAGTAAGGCACATAGTAAGAAGTAAAAAAGCCACTCTCAGCAAAAGGTTTTAATAAATCAGTGTAAGGGGATTCAATAACAATTTTATTTTTTAGCCCGTAGCTTTTAGATAAGCGCATCACTGACGCCAATGCCTGCTGCTGGTTGGCAGCATCCAGGTTTTTAAAATCCAACCAGATACTGCATGTCAATTTTCGTTTGGCATATAGCTGAAGCCAATTGTTAAAGTAAAAAAAAGCAGGCTCGGTGCCGTGATGTACATCAAAATCATTTTTCGCTAAATCGAAGTAAACATCTATCTCCACACCGGCCGTAAGCGAATCAATTGTTTGCAATATGCTGGCGGTGTTTACTGCTTTTGTCCACTGTTTGTTTGTGTTAATTAACTGTATATTTGAAGGGGGTGCAGTGTTATTTATTTTTGCAGCAGGAAACTTTTTTGGCAGCATAACCCTTACAATGCCTTTATGCAAAATGACATCCGCCATACACAACAGCAACAGCACGGCTGCGGTTAGTTTATATTTATTCCAGTATTTGATGATGCAATTTTTTTATAAATGTTTGCAATTGATTTCAGAAAAATAATGCTGTGCTGCTGGCAGCAGCATAAACCACTGCTGCACGCCGCATTGTTTTTGATACTGCTTTGCTCGTTGAGCAAGATAATATTTTACGTGTACAATTATGCTCATTTTAGTGTACATGCAGGCGGGGAGGCGGTTGCACATGCATACTGGCAACTGGCAAGCTGGTCGCTGTTATATGATGGCATTACCATGTTATTTATCAACCTGCCTATACTGCTGCTGATAAGTGTACCCGGCTTTTTTAGATTTTCTTTTTTAAGAAGGTTGCTGCTGTTGATTTTTTACACAGCAAATGTGCTGATGCTGCTGCTGAATGTGATGGATATATTTTATTATCCTTTTTATCACCAGCGGGCCAATACCGATCTGCTCTTTGTGCTTGACAATCCTGTCCAAAAGTTTTTTCACCTGCCACTCCATATCATTATTGGGGCCATCCTCATTACAGTCATCACTGGCATAGTTACCGGGCTTATCCTCCGCAAAAGTTATCTGGCATACAAAAAGCAACGTCCTTCGCTGCTGCCGGTTATTTTATTGCCTGTTTTGGCAGCAGCATATTTCATTAGTGCGCCATTCAGAAAAATACTGCTGCCTGCTTATCCGCTGGTATATATCAACAGTACAGAATTGCAACTGGTGCAAAATTCATTGCACACATTTATTTATTCGCTCAAAGCAGGCAATGCGGCCAATGTGCCTAAAAAATATTTCAGCACCGCAGTGTGTGATGCACTGATGCCGCTGAAGAAATCGGTGACAGGTAATAATATACATGCAGTTCCCAAAAACATTGTGCTGTTTATTATGGAAAGTGTGCCTGCAGAATTTTTTGACAGCAGCAGTAAGTATAAACCGGCGCTTCCTTTTTTTGATACGCTGCTAAAAAAAAGCACCTTATACAGCAACGCCTACAGCTATGCATATGAAAGCAACAAGGGCATTGTATCTATACTGGCGGGTATACCTACATTAACAGATGTACCGCTGTATCACTCTGCTTACAGCAATCTGGAAGTTACGCATATCGGCACGCTGCTGCAATCGAAAGGCTACCATTCCCTCTTTACCATTGGAGATAATTTTGATGCTTTTGGTTTCGCCAAATGCATATCGTGGCTTGGGTTTAATAATTATTATTGTAAAACAGATATCCCCGGCTATGCAGGCATGGAGGAGCATACAATGGGTCTGCATGATGAGTATGTACTGAATTTTATGAAAGATAAAATCAACGCACTCACGTCTCCTTTTTTTGCGGTTAATTACAATATCTCCACCCACTATCCCAATGATTTGCCTGCGGGCTTTACAAAAAAATTTCCTGCAAATTATACAGCGGCCATGAAAAGCATGCTGTATTATGATCATTGTCTGGGGCAATTTTTTTCTTCTGTAAAAAATAAAGAATGGTTCAGCAACACTCTTTTTATTTTTTGTTCAGATCACTGGGCATTACCAGACCATAACTCAATAGAATACACAAACCTGAGTGGTTTTAAAATTCCCATCATTGTGTACGATCCATCATCTCCTCAACATAAAAGAGATTCAACGCTGGTAAGCCAGTTTGATATTGCAGGAACAATAGCCGCAGCAGCGGGAATCAGCGATACCATTATAAGTTATGGCAATAATTTATTGCAGCCAGTAAATGAAAAAGACAATCAATATATATTCAGCAGGGTAAGCAGCAGTCTTTACCAGGTAACAGACACTTCATTTGTATTAGGCTACAATTTGCATATGGATAAACCCGTGTACCTGTATGCATATAAAAAGGATGCAGCATTAAAACATAACCTGCTTAATACAAATGACCATAAAAAAAAGCGGGAAGAACTGACAAGAAAAATACAGGCCTTTTTTCAAAAAGCAGGCATGCAGTATTTTAATGAGCCGTTCAGGTAGCAAAATAAAATTACTGCTGGTGCAATTGGGCAGCACATCTAAACCAGTTATCGCCCTCATGTAAACGTCTTTAGTTTGGCGGATGGAATGTTGAGAAGCTTTTGCACAAATGTGTGCCGGTAAAAAGAAAGGATCTAAATTAAAAATTAGAATAATTAATTTAAGCCGCATATGCGGTCAGTTCTTTGAATGTCTGTGTTTTCATTTTAACCACTCTTAGCATAATTGCTTTAAAAATTCCTTGT
>JAYWIB010000323.1:0-3030 GCA_043789265.1 Chitinophagaceae bacterium | reverse complement strand
CTTCTACTGAAAACAGTATACCCAATTACGGCCTTTGTGAATTTAAAGAAAGTATCGGCTGCAGTATTTCAGCCAAATTTACTTTTACAAAACAACTGGCGGTGTAATGTTTGTATTTGATCCTGATCCGTACTTATTGCCTGCCTACCGCATCAGCCCTTTTACCACCGGCAATGTGGCTTACAATCATCTGCTGCCTGAAAATAATTTTATTGACAGTTATTTTTCAGAAAGATTTGCCGGTAAATTTTTTTACTATACTTCTTCCGGCAGAAGCGCCATATACGCTGCATTGCAGCAGTATAATTTAATGGCAGAAGATGTAGTTACCATTCTTACAAGCTCAGGAAATTTTTATGTAAGCAGTTGCATCACCAGCCAAATTGAAAAACTTTGCCGGTGGTCGAGAGAGATTGAGCCGCAGAGTAAAATAATTTTTGTGGTGCATGAATTTGGTTATCCGTATGGTAATATGCAGCCGCTTAAAAATTACAATCTGCCCATTATAGAAGATTGTGCTTATAGTTTTTTTTCTGCAGACAGCAGCAATGCCATGGGTAATACAGGCGGGCATATTATTTACAGTTTTCCAAAAATGTTTCCTCTGCAAGCCGGCGGTTTATTGGTTAGTAAAAATGCAATAACAAATGTGGCCGGAGAAATAAAGGAGCAGCACATGCTGCAGTATGTAAAAAATATTCTTTCGCATTATATACCCATGCAGCATTCCATTGCTGAAAGCCGTATCAGCAATTATCAATACCTTATTCAGCAACTGTCAGCCCTCGGTTTTGCAGAAAGATTTGTACTGCATCCTGGCATAGTGCCGGGTGTATGTATGTTTAAAAAGGAACACAATCACATTGATTTAAATCAATTGAAACTTCACCTGTATGCCCATGGCATTCAGTGCAGTGTTTTTTATGGAGAAGAAACTTTTTTTATCCCGGTACACCAAAATCTCCAAACACCTGATTTGGATTATTTGGTAGAAAGCATTAAAAAATTTTGTAAAAAAAGTCATCAATGAAATTTTCAAATATTACGTTAGGTACCAATGTAGAAATAGACCCATCCACTTCCATCAACAATGTAGTGATAGAAGACAATGTACGCATTGCAAAGCGGTGCAGCATTTTTGGGGGGCCTGATAATCTGCTGGAAATAGGCAGAGATTCCTATGTGGGAATGAATACCATTATCAATGGCTTTGTAGAAAAAGTAATTATCGGAACCAATGTAAGCATTGCACAAAGTGTAAGCATCATTTGCGATTCCGGCCCCAACGCCTCGCCACAAATGCAACGAATATTCCCCATGGAAAAAGGCGCTATCACCATTGGTAATCATTGTTGGATAGGTGCTTTCAGCATGATAATGCCGGGTGTGGAGCTGAGCGATTTTTGTGTAGTGGCGGCCAACAGTTTTGTAAAAAATTCTTTTCCGGCTTATTCAATAATTGGTGGTACACCTGCACGGCTTATCAGAACATTGAGTGCTGCAGAAATTGAAACCCTGCATCAGCCATGATAAAATTTTTGGATCTACAGGCTATCAATCATTCCTTTGAACCCGAACTTTCGGAGGCTGTAAAAAGAGTGATGGCCTCCGGCTGGTATTTGTTGGGCGAAGAAACCAGGCAGTTTGAAAATGAATATGCTGCCTACACCGGCGCCGCACATTGCATAGGCGTGGCAAACGGACTGGATGCCTTGCGGCTGATATTAAAAGCATGGCTACAATTGGGAGTACTGCAGCCCGGCGATGAAGTAATTGTACCTGCCAACACGTACATCGCCAGCATACTGGCCATTACCGACAATCTGCTGGTGCCGGTACTGGTAGAGCCAAACCTGGATACTTATAATATAGATCCTTTTTTAATTGAAGAAAAAATAACCACACGTACCAGGGCCATTATGCTGGTGCATTTGTACGGGCAGATAGCCATGCATCCGGAAATAGAGCGCCTGGTAAATAAGTATGATTTAAAATTGCTGGAAGACAGTGCACAGGCACAGGGCGCCCGGTACATTAATAACGATAGTGAGGAGAAAGTAGCGGGAAACATAGGCCACGCAGCAGGCCACAGTTTTTACCCGGGAAAAAATTTAGGTGCTTTGGGAGATGCAGGAGCGGTAACTACCAATGATGCTGTGCTGGCAGAAAGTGTAAGAACAATTGCCAACTATGGGTCGGCTACCAAATATTACAATGACGTACAGGGTTTAAACTCCAGGATGGATGAAATACAGGCGGCCATACTCCGGATAAAATTGCAAAGGCTGGAAAGCCACAACCAGCAACGGCGGCAGGCAGCATCCTATTATTTGGACAGTATAAAAAATAACACACTGTTATTGCCCAAAGTAAATAATGGTATCAATGTGGAAAAGACTCTTTCGCATGTATGGCACCTGTTTGTAGTAAGGTATGCAGACAGGCTGGGGCTTCAAAAAGAATTAGCGGAAAAAGGCATTCAAACATTAATACATTACCCGATACCGCCACATAAGCAAAAAGCTTATCCGCAATGGAACCACCTGAGTTTTCCCATTACGGAAAAAATTCATGATACTGTACTCAGTTTACCCATCAGCCCGTTAATAACATTACAAGAATTGAAACATGTAACAGACATTGTAAACAACATACAGTAATTTCAGCATCCAATATTCCACCTTCATAAATTTAAATCTACCAGCAAAAATGAAACGGGAAATCCTAAATACCTACGAGGCAAATTATGCCGCCCTGCCTTTTGAAGATATACTGAGACAATACAGGCAGCAAAATATTTTTAAAATGCTTGCCAGCCTGCCGCATAAAAATATGCTTGAAATTGGCTGTGGTCCCGATCCATTATTTCAGCATTTTAAAGGCTTTGATACAATGACAGTAGTGGAACCGGGCAAATCTTATATTGAAAATGCCATGCAGCTTGCAGGGCAAAATAGCAACATAAAATTTATTCCCGATTTTTTTGAAAACATAGTAGACAGCCTTGCGCCTCACACATTTGATTTTATA
>JAYWIB010000322.1:0-3034 GCA_043789265.1 Chitinophagaceae bacterium | reverse complement strand
GCAGGAAGCTGATTAGTATAACAGGATGAAAAAAAGAATCGTCATACTGGGCGCCGGAGAAAGCGGAGTGGGCGCTGCTTTGCTGGCGAAGCAACAGGGGTATGATGTATTTGTAAGTGACGGCAGTGGCATTAAACCCATTTACAAAAATGAATTGCTTGCGCAGGCCATTGCTTTTGAAGAAAGCATGCATACCGAAGCAGCCATTTTAAATGCAGACGAAGTAATGAAAAGTCCGGGTATACCGGAAACAAATGCACTCGTAAAAAAAATCAGGGCAAAAGGTATACCTGTAATCAGCGAAGTGGAACTGGCATACAGGTACAGGGGCAGCAGCAGAATAATTGGTATCACAGGAACAAATGGTAAAACCACCACCACTTCCATGATATACCACATCTGCAAACATGCTGGCGCAGATTGTGCACTGGTGGGCAACATAGGCTACTCGTTTGCAAGGCAGGTGGCCATGGAACCAAAAGAATTATATGTGGTGGAAATAAGTTCTTTTCAACTGGATGATATAATAACCTTCAGGCCTGATGTGGCGGTGCTTACAAATATTACCGAAGACCACCTGGACAGGTACGAATACAAAATGGAATATTATATCAGCAGCAAGTTCAGGATAACAATGAATCAGCAGGCAGGCGATGTATTTATTTACTGCATGGATGATGAAGTAACGGCAAACAATATTAACAGGTATCCCATTAAATCAACTTTATATCCCACTACGATGAGAAAAGAATTGCCACAGGGTGCTTACATCAGAAATGCTGCAATGCACCTTAAATGGAAAACAGAAGAAGTACAAATGAACATAAAAGATTTTGCAATTAAAGGAAAACACAATCATTATAACAGTATGGCAGCAGGATTAGCAGCATCAGCAGCAGACATAAAAAAAGAAAGAATAAGAGAAGCGTTACAAACCTTTCAAAGCCTGGAGCACCGCATGGAAGGCGTGGCTACAATCAAGGGTGTGGAGTTTGTCAATGACAGCAAAGGCACCAACGTTAACAGTACCTGGTTTGCACTGGAGAGTATGGAAAAACCAACCATACTTATCCTCGGAGGTGTAGATAAAGGCAACGACTACAAGATTTTGAAAGAGTTGGTAAAAGAAAAAGTAAAAGCCATTGTATGCATGGGGCTTGACAACCGTAAAATTCATGAAGCATTTGGCGAAACAGTTTCACTGATTGTAAACACATCATCTGCAGCAGAAGCCGTGCAGGCAGCATTTCATTTTGCCACCAAAGGCGATGTGGTGTTATTGAGCCCGGCCTGTGCAAGTTTTGATTTGTTTAAAAACTATGAAGACAGGGGCAACCAGTTTAAGCATGCTGTAAAGGAATTGTAAATAAAAATATTATTTGCTTTAAAGAGTGATGTCAAACTATAAAACCATATTAAGAGAACTGTTTGGTTTTGCAGAAAGCAGCGAACCACTGATGGAATCACCATTCAGCGGGGGTTTTAGCGGGGTAAGCACCAACCTGGTAAGTAAAACTAAAGGCGACAGGGTAATATGGGCCATTGTGGTAATCCTTACTTTGATGAGCCTGCTGGTGGTATACAGCAGTACAGGTTCGCTGGCATATAAATACAGTAAAAGCACCGAAAGTTTTTTATTCAAGCAGTTTGCATTTATTATTCTGGGTGTGCTTGTAATTTATTTTGCCCACAGGGTAAACTATACCCTCTATTCCAGGATAGCGCTTATTTTATTTTTAATTTCTATTCCGTTATTGCTCTACACGCTGTTTTTTGGTGTGCAGTTAAATTCTGGAAGCCGCTGGATAAAACTGCCGGTTATCAATATGACCTTTCAAACATCCGACCTGGCCAAGCTGGCGCTGTTCATGTACATGAGCCGGCAGCTCAGCCGCAAGCAGGCTGTTATCAAAGATTTTAAAAAAGGTTTTCTGCCCATCATTATTCCGGTAGGCACTATCTGTTTACTCATTGCACCGGCCAATTTATCCACCGCCGTATTAATAGCCGGTACCAGCATTATGCTCATGTTTATCGGGCGGGTAAGCACCAAGCATACTTTATCTACCATCGGTATTGCCATGCTGCCTGTGCTGCTGCTCATTGGCCTTGCCACACATTATTATGATACAGATGCACACAAGCCTAAAGAACTGCCTTCGGTATTGTCTGCCGGCCGTGTACCCACGTGGATAGGAAGAATACAAAC
Organism: Chitinophagaceae bacterium; assembly: GCA_043789265.1. Taxonomy (GTDB): domain Bacteria; phylum Bacteroidota; class Bacteroidia; order Chitinophagales; family Chitinophagaceae; genus Ferruginibacter. The sequence goes on along the minus strand of JAYWIB010000322.1, from coordinate 825 downwards.
ATTTATATACAGCAGCAAGGAAGATAACAATGAAAAAATGTATCAGGTAAACCAGGCAAAAATTGCCATTGCAAGCGGCGGCTGGCTGGGGCGTGGACCAGGCAACAGCAATGCAAGAAATTTTTTACCGCATTCTTACAGCGATTTTATTTATGCCATCATACTGGAAGAATATGGATTGATTGGAGGCGCATTCATTGTGTTTATTTATTTGTTGTTCTTGTACAGGTGCATACGCCTGTACCGCAAGTGTCCGTTTGCATTCGGCGCATTGCTGGCACTGGCACTCAGTTTTACGCTGGTAATACAGGCCATTGCCAACATGGGTGTCAATGTAAATGTGTTTCCAAATACAGGTGTCACGTTACCGTTAGTAAGCATGGGCGGCAGCAGTTTTTTATTTACCTGCCTTGCCATTGGAATCATTTTAAGTGTGGCCAGAAACGTGGAGCAAATGGAAAGCCCGATGTCAGCAGCAGCGGAAAATAAATCAGCAACAGTATAAACAATTGTATTAAAAATGCGGATACCGGAAAATTTTATTCAGCATCGGGATGAACTTGTTCTGTTGTTTTTTTCTTTCAGGGAAATAAAAAAATTAATAACTCATTCTGAATAACCGTAAGAAGCAGGCAACAAAAAATAAAGAGTAACAGCATAAATGAATGACGACAAAAATACAAGGCCTCTGCACAACCCTGCTTTGGCGGGCAATGAAGCAGCGGTTATGGGCCTGTCAATCATCATTGCAGGCGGCGGTACAGGCGGACATATTTTTCCTGCCATAGCCATTGCCAATGCTATAAAAAAAATAGCGCCGCAGGC
>JAYWIB010000321.1:0-3035 GCA_043789265.1 Chitinophagaceae bacterium | reverse complement strand
GGTTTAACCAATCCCGTTTTATCTTTCAGCCACATCTTTGAGGTAGAGCAGGATTATGATTATACCTGGGTGGAGTACAGTACCGATGGGGTTACCTGGCTTAAGTTAGGCACCACAGCATCAGGCACTAACTGGTATGATAATATTGGTGCCAACAACTGGCGGCTGAGTAAAACAAAATGGCATGTGGCCAGCTTAGATATACCGGTAACGGCCACTAATGTACGCTTTAGGTTTGTGCTGAGCAGCGATGGCGGCGTTACCAAAGAAGGCATTGGCATAGATGATGTACGGGTGCATGAAAAAGCTGCTGTACAGGATGCGTCTTTTCCTGTAATACAAATAAGCCAGCCTGTTACAGCAAACGGCTGGGTTCCTTTTACATCTGGCAACAAAATACTGGCAGAAATAAAAAGCAACGGGCAAAACCTCGGCAATGTAACCCTGTTACTTTATCCCAATGGCACCACGGCTGTAAGGCATGCCAATGATACTTATTATTTAGATAGAAACTGTGTGATTCGCAGTTCCGCAGTTCCGGTGGCTCCCATAAATATTCGCCTATATTTTTCCGATTCGGAAGTAAACAAAATGATGAATGCATCAGGCTGCCCTTCCTGTAAACTTCCTGAAGATGCTTACGAATTAAATGTAACCCGGTATAAGGGAACTGCAGCCGATGAAAACGGCAGCCTGCAGGATAACTATGGTATCAGCTACCAACTGATACAGCCCTTGATAGTGCCGCATGGCAATGGATACTATGCCGAATTTAGTACCAATGTACTGGGCGAATATTGGATTGGCGCTGGATTGATAAAGCCACTGCCTGCGGGCAACTGCCCGGGTGATGTTATTAGTTTTACTGCTGCCGGCAGCAATGGAAATACTTATCAATGGCAGCATAATACCGGCAACGGATACACGAATTTAAATGATGGCCCAAATTACAACGGTACGGGCAATGATACGCTGCAGGTCATCAATCTTCCGTCATCTGCCACAGGCTATAAATACAGGTGTTTGGTAAATGGTGTGGCGGGTGGAGAAAATATACTTCGCTTTATTTCTTTGTGGACAGGTGTACTGGATACCAACTGGTTCAATGCTGCCAACTGGAGCTGCAATGCAGTACCCGATCAATACACAGATGCTGTTATCCCCGGTACTTCAATATATTTTCCGCTGGTAAATGCAGCAGCTATGGCACGTACAGTATATGTGCAGCCGGGTGCTTCTGTAACCGTTAGCCCGGGTGTAAGCATACAGCTTAGCGGAAGATAGCTTATACAAGTTTCGGTGCTGTAAAAAAATTTTTGCTTCCGGTATTATTTGTAAATTGGAGCACAATAATATCTTATGGCAATACAACCCTGGCGTACAGGAAAAGTAATAAGAATAGAAAACGAAACGGCTGATACAAGGCGGTTCTGGATTGAAGTGCCGGAACTTGCATCTTTTGATTTTGAACCCGGCCAGTTTGTAACCATTGATTTGCCCATACATGAAAAAGTAAACAAGCGCTGGCGCAGCTACTCCATAGCATCCTGGCCCGATGGCAGCAATGTATTTGAACTGGTGATAGTGCTGGATAAACTCGGTGCAGGAACCAATCACATTTTTAATGAGTGGCAGATTGGTTCCTCCTTAACACTGCGTGGACCGCAGGGCGTATTTACCCTGCATCTTCCCATCGAAAAAGATTTAATAATGATATGCACCGGTACCGGTGTGGCTCCCTTCCGCAGCATGGTGCATCATATAAAAAACAAGGACACCGCACATAAAAATATTTACCTCGTATTTGGCTGCCGTACAAAAGATACCCTGCTGTATTACAATGAACTTACTGGCCTGCAAAATGAGCTGCCGGGATTTTATTACATGCCCACGCTGTCAAGAGAGCAATGGGAGGGACGAAGCGGCTATGTGCATGCGGTATATGAAGAAATATGTGCCGATGGAAAAGACGCCAACTTTTTTTTATGCGGATGGAAAGGAATGATTGATGAAGCCAAAAAAAGAATTACAGATATGGGCTACGATAAAAAAGCCATTCACCAGGAAATATATGGATAGCTTTTTTTCACTAACTTGAAAATGTAAATACACACTGCAAAATAATTTTGAATGGGCGCTTCCTCTATGATTGTTTTAATAATTGCTGCTATTGCATTTTCAGCCGGCGCATTGCTTGTTGGAAAATTACTTACTAAAGGTTCAGTAAACAAACACAAAGCACTGCCTTACGAATGTGGCCTGCCCACCCGTGGCAAAACCTGGATACAACTAAATGTGGGGTATTATCTTTTTGCACTTATCTTTTTAATATTTGATGTGGAGCTGGTGTTTATTTATCCCTGGGCCGTAGCGGCTAAAAAATTAGGATGGGTGGCGCTTGCAGAAATTATAATTTTCTTTTTTATTCTATTTATGGGATTTTTATATGCACATAAGAAGGGCGCTTTAAAATGGATGTAGGGAAAGGTTTAAGGTTTAAAGTTTAAGGTTTAAAGTTTAAGGTTTAAAGTTTAAGGTTTAAAGTTTAAGGTTTAAAGTTTTGTACTAAAAATAAAATGACAGCAAATACAGACAATGCGGTAGATTTTCCCGGTAAGATAGAACCCTTGCCTGGCGGAGGTATTGTGCTGAGCAAGCTGGATGATATCATCAACTGGGCCAGGAGCAACTCCCTGTGGCCGCTTACATTTGCCACCAGTTGCTGTGGTATAGAAATGATGGCAACGGCTTCTGCCAAATATGATTTTTCCCGTTTTGGTTTTGAAGTGGCGAGGGCTTCGCCGCGGCAGGCTGATGTAATCATCATTGCAGGTACCATCGTAAATAAAATGGGGCCTGTATTAAAACGTTTGTACGATCAGATGGCCGATCCTAAATATGTAATTGCCATGGGTGCCTGTGCCATCAGCGGAGGGCCTTTCTTTTACAATACTTATTCGGTAGTAAAAGGTGCCGATCATATTATACCGGTAGATGTATACGTTGCCGGTTGTCCGCCACGGCCGGAAGCATTG
>JAYWIB010000320.1:0-3041 GCA_043789265.1 Chitinophagaceae bacterium | reverse complement strand
GTGAGGGGCGTTATACACACCAAAAAATTTCACAGATACCAGACAGCGTCTTCGGTCTTACGCCTTTGCTTGTAGAAATTCCCGGTGGGCCAAAGCTTGCTATTACCGAGTCTTCCTTGTTCAATTATGCAGGTCTCAATATTAAAAAAAATACGAACGCAGCAAATTCTCTTGTTGGTTCATTTGCTCCTGACGTGGAAAACGAAACAGGCAAAGGGTGGGTATATACCATACACAAAAGAAAACAACATATTGCTGAAACCAATGGTACACGCAGTTTTCCATGGAGGGTGGTAGCCGTGGCAGAAAATGACATAGAGCTGGCCGATTGCGACATGGTGTATAAGCTGGCAAAGCCTGCAGAAAATTACACTGACCTCTCGTGGATTAAAAACGGAAAGGCAGTGTGGGATTGGTGGGCCGACTGGAGTATGGCAGGCGTAAATTTTAAGGGCGAAAAAGAGAGCTTTGAATATTACAGGTACATGATAGATTTTGCAGCTACTAATAACATAGAATTTGTAGAAGTATCGGTAGGCTGGATGGAGGACGACAATATTTTAAATGTAAGTAAAAAAATTCGCATGCCGGAGTTGATGGCGTATGCAAAAACCAAAAATGTTGGCGTGATGCTTTGGGTGGTAGCGCACACTTTAGAACGCCAGTTTGACAGCGCATTTAATTTAATTTCCACCTTGGGCGCCGCCGGTGTTAAAGTAGATTTTTTTGATGCGGACCATCAGGGCAGAATTAACCTGTACGAAAAGATTGCGAAAGAATGCATGAGCAGAAAGCTGATGGTTTATTATCATGGGGCATGTAAACCAAATGGGTTAGAGCGAACTTATCCGTGCATTATTAATTACGAAGGTGTGCAGGCAAATGAGTGGAATAAATGGAGTAAAGACCAAACGCCAACACACACAGTGGAAATTGCTTTTATACGAAACCTGGCCGGCCCTATGGATGTAAACTTAGGCCCCATGAGAAACGGGCAGGGCGATGCTTTTGCTATCAGCGATGCATTGCCCATGAGTATGGGCACCCGCTGCCACCAGTTAGCCATGTACATTACATATTATGCACCCTTTAACATGGTGGCCGATGCACCTTTTGAATACATCAATGATAAAAACTGCATACAATTTATTTCAGGCATACCAACTGATTGGGATAATTCAAAAGCCATTGATGGCAAAATTAGTGAGTACATAATTATGGCAAGAAACAAAGGCAACAATTGGTATTTATCCGGTTTAAATAATGAAACTGCCAGAAGCGGTGAAGTGAAGATGGATTTTTTAGGAGAAGGAAATTACACAGCTGCCATTTTTGAAGATGGCATTAATGCAAACAAAGTAGGAACTGATTATACTGTGAAAAAAATTACCGTGAATAATAAAACTGTATTGCCTTATCAAATGGCAAACGGTGGTGGCTTTGCGGTTACAGTAGTTAAGCAATAATAACTCACTTACTTTTTTTTATCCCACAGGCTACCAACGATATATTTTATTTTAATAAAAAACATGCATGTTATTATTCTTACTATTTATTAATAGTAAAATGACAAAATTGTACACAAGTATGCTAATTGATTGAAAAATTAACCGCTACATTTCGACTTACTTTGATAATTCAAATAAACTAAAACTGCTTCTATATGTTCAAACACCTCTCACTAAAATCAGTATTCTTTTTTATTATGTTGCTCACGGGGTTTCTCCGTTTGCAGGCACAGGATAAAATCGTGTCTGGTAAAATTTTAGACGACAAAGGCAGCCCCATATCTGGCGCCACCGTACTGGTTAAGGGAACCCCTGCCGGCACAAAAAGTAATGAGTCTGGCGCATTCAGTATTAGTGTGCCTGCGGGTAAAAAAATATTGCTGATTTCTTATGTTGGTTTCACTTCCATGGAAATCTCTATTAGCGATGAGCGCATTAATAACATGATTCTTACTTCAGCCACTAATACACTGGGTGATGTGGTAGTAGTGGGTTATGGCTCAGCAAAAAAGAAAGATGTAACGGGTGCAGTAACAAACGTATCTTCTAAAGATTTTAACCAGGGAGCCATCACCAATCCAATACAACAAATTCAGGGCAAGGTCGCAGGTTTGGTTATTACTACTTCTACTGGAGACCCCAATGCCAATCCCAGCATCAGGCTCAGAGGCCAAACATCACTGTCTGGTGGGCAAGACCCATTAATAGTAGTAGATGGAGTTCCGTTAGATGATGTGAACCAGCTATCAAACATTCCTCCTGGCGACATTGCTACCTACGATATTTTGAAAGATGCTTCTGCAACTTCTATCTTCGGTTCAAGGGGTGCTAACGGTGTAATTTTAATTACAACTAAAAAAGGTAGGGCTGGCTCAGTAAAAGTAGAGTATAATTCATTTGTTGCAGTTGATAAACAAGCTAAATATTTAGATTTGCTTACCGGAGATGAATGGCGCAAAGCAAACCCTGCTGGAGTTGGTTCTAATTACGACAATGGTGCCAATACCGATTGGCAAAGAGCTGTTACCAGGGCGGCTTATACCCATAACCATACCCTCGCTATTTCTGGTGGCTCCAAGGGCTTTAACTACCGTGGCTCTGTTAGTTATCAAAATCAGGAAGGTATTATTATAAATAGCGGCAAGCAGCAGGTAAGTGTACGGTTTAATGCACAGCAAAAAGCACTGAACGATCGATTAGAATTAAACCTGGGCATAATAAGCACCCAAACAAATAGAAAATTTGTAGCACCTTATACTACCGAACGAATAAACGGTACTTCACCAGCTTTGTCTGTATATAATGCGGATGGCAGCTACAATGCCTTCAATTTTTCCCGAGGCGAAAACAATGCAGTGCAGGGGGTAGATAAAATGATAACAAAGGGTACAGAGTACATGGCACAAATTTTTGGCACCATTGATTATGAGTTGTTCAAGCATTTTAAAATAGGAGCTTTTGGAACCTACACCAATTTTAATTCGACAGGCAACGAATTTTTTCCAAAAAACATCGAAGGCAATGAGCGAAACC
>JAYWIB010000319.1:0-10844 GCA_043789265.1 Chitinophagaceae bacterium | reverse complement strand
ATTGCTACCTGTTCCGTTTGTGCAAATAATAAATGAGGTAAAGCCGCCATCAACAGCAGTGAGATTTTTTTATGCAGGTTCATTCAGTAAACTTTTATCTTTTAATAATTGCACTCTTATTTGTAAAGTGGTAATCCATACACCCAGCAGCGTCCAGCCAATTACTGCAGGATAAAAAACCATGCGGAGCCTGCTGTCAATGTCTTTAAAATTTAATGCAGGATTGCCGCTGTCGCTGCCCGGTGCGCCGGGATGCAGGCTGCCCACCAGCCTCGGTATTATCCATATGGATGGAAACAGCATAACAAAGGCGAAAATATTATATACCGCACTTACCCTTGCTCTTTTATCCATATCAGTAAAGGATCCACGCAATACAAAATAAGCTCCGTAAATAAGCAGTGCAATGGCCGCCCCCAGCAGTTTTGGTTCTTTTAATACACTGCCAATGGACTGCTGCTGATCAGTAAGCCAGGTAACAGAAACCCAGATGACGCCCGTAGCATAGCCTAAGATACCGAACCATGCACCCATGCCTGCATATTGCTTTGCAAAAATATCATAGCGGTAATTGCTGCTGCGCAGGTATCTGATGCTGTAAATAAAACTTACGGTAAAAAGTATCATCATACCAAACCACATCGCCACATGAAAATAGAGGTTGCGGATGGTTTCATTTAAAATAAAAAGCCTTGGTACGTCCATTAAAAATCCGCCTGCAATGGTATACAGCAGCAATATAAAAGAGGTTATTTTCCACCAGCTTTTTTTCACAACAGATGGTTTTTTTGAGTGCCGCAAAGGTAGCGTAAACGGCAGCAAACAATAAAATTTATTTACATAACGAAGTGCTTATTCTTTCCATAAATACGGAAATAATATTACAGCCAGCGCAGCAATTAATATATCCAGTCCAATGATAAGCCCTGTTATCTGCAGTACAGCACCTGCTTTAAAAATTTCATTGAAAGCAGTTTTGCTCAGCCGCATCAGCAGCAGCAGTTGAGGTAAAATAACGGGGAATCCGAGAATGGCAATCAATGCAGCATTTTGCTGCGCCCTGGCAGCAATGGCACTCATTAATGTAAATACCAGGCTGATGCTGCTGCCACCAAGCAATACAATGCCGAGAAATTGTGCAGCATGAGTTACAGGATTATTGAAAAAAATATAAAAAAGAAAAAGACTGATGCCGCTCATCATCAGCATGATTAAAATATTGTAAAGCAATTTTGCAAGCACAAATTCTGCAGGCGATACGATGGAATAAAAATAAAGCATGCGGCCCCCGCTTTCCTGCAAAAAACTTTTAGCCACTGCATTTACACATACAAACAATTGTATTACCCAGAACAATCCATTCCATACACCTGCCTCCAGGTCGGATACAGAAAGAAACAATACAAATATGGTGGAAGCAATGTATAACAGGATACCGTAAAAAGTATGCTGCTGCCTTAACTCAAGCAACACATCTTTTTTTAGCAAGGCCACAATGTTCTTCATCATGGCTGCAAGTTTACGTATTAAATACCGATGAAATAACGGGAGGGAAAGAAACTTTGTTTACTTCAAAAAAATATGCAGCAGACGAAATGAATTTTTTATAAAAATCTAATGCAGGGGATTTTTTTATTAATGAGGTTTAAAAGCAGCATTGTCAAACATGCCTTTATTAAACTGGTAATATTTTCCATCATTGTAATTGCGCCAGTATCTTTTGCCTTCAAGGTCGTAATACAATCTGCCATCAGCAGTTCTTTTTGCAGCCCGGTCATCTATGGTTAATACTTTTGGCAATGGCGGTGCTTTTTTTACAACCATCTTTTTCTTTTCCGGCAATTTTGCGGTTTCTATTTTCAAACTGTCTGTTTTTGCAGCTTCATACATTCCTTGTGGCTGGTGTTTTTTGCTGCATGCACAAAATATAATGACGGAAATAACACTGTACAAAATTTTTAAACGCATAGCTTTTTTTCTTTAAGAGTCAAATTTCTTACCAGAAATTGTTAAGTTGTATCTTATCCTTTGATGAAAACCAGCTAATCTGTTTTAATAATGCGAAAAAAAATAAAAAAACTAATTCACCAACTTATCATTTAGAAACATAAAAGAGGCAAAAATTTTGTGTAAACAAATCCCCGGCATTCTTAATCATTCAAAAGCATGGGTGTACTTATAAAAAATATCCGCAATCGCAACAAGATAGAATTTGACAAAGGTTTGTTTGATGACTGGTGTGTGTACCTTACCCGGATGGATCAGCCACGCTATGCGCCTAAGGACGAAATGTATTTCAGCCTCCTGTATCAGTTGGGCCATACGCATGGCCATGCAAAAATTTACAATGATTTTATCCGGTATTACAATATGACCGGCAGGGAGGTAGATCAAAAAGTTTTAGCGCTTATCGGCACTTTAGCCGACGAGTATGGCCACGACGCCGAAGAAGCAGACATTTGGTTTACGGTGATGTATGCCGGTATGGTGGCAGAAGAAAATAAAGTAAATGCCATCCTTAAAAAAAGAATGAAACGCCTCGGCATGCACCAGGTGTTTATGGAAGGGATGCCGCCTGCGGCAGCAGCGGTTTTTTCAAAAGGAAAAAAATGGAAAGAGCTTGATGTATTAATGAAACAACGGGGCTTTTAAAAATAGCGTTCATTGTATATTTGGAAGATGACGGTATGCTTTTGTTGTAATAAATTTGTAATCTTTTTACTTCTTAAAATAATCATCCAATGAAAAATATTTTATTATGCGGCTGCTGTTTTCTTTTTGCAGCCGGTTGCAATAACCAGCACAACGATAAAGACGTAACCGCCGATACCGCTGCAGTAGTTACTACTGTTGATTCTGCCGCTGTAAATAAAGACAGTCATTATTTTTGGGAAGCGGGGGCTGATGCAAAGGGCAAACTGCAGATGCAGAAAGTGAGGCCGCTTACTGCAGATTCTGTTACAGCCGGCAGCATTGTACAACTAATGAATGATCAGTATCCGGAAATTCAGTTGCAGTACATAAAAATTTCTGGTGACAGTATATTTCTAAAAGTCAGCAACAGCAAATACCTCACTCAGCAATCTGGCTCCAGTGGTGCAGAATCTTATCTTGCAGAAGCCACTTTTAATCTTACTGAATTAAACGGTATCAATTATGTGGATATACAATTTAAAGAGGGCGATCATGCAGCACCAGGTACCTATGCAAGAACAAATTTTGTAAATGATTAAAGTATTGCAATAGCCCCGTTGGCTTTTACCAGCAAGCTTGTTTTGCTGAGTGTCCCAAACTTCTGCGGATCTGCTTCTCCTGATTTATTTGCATGTTATAAGGCTGATATCAATCACCTGCCGGCCTGGTTGTTATCATAAAATGCCTTTAGCATGTAAACTAATTTTGTAAAAAAACAAATCATTTTTTACAAAAAACAAAACACATGAAGCTTTAAAAATGTTAACGGCTGCTTTGTTCAGTCTTGCCTGCTTTACGCTGTCTGCACAGCATGATACAATGACTCATGCCAAAAAGCATGCACAGCATGCAGCAAAAATGTATTGTTGCTCACAGCATCCAAATCAGGTAAGCAGTTATACGGGCAAATGCCCTGCATGTGGTAAAGAGTTGGCGTTACGAAAAAGAGAAAATGAAAATGGAAGCGATGAAATTGTACAGTTGCCCCATGCCTCCGGAAGAGAAAAGTAAAAAAGCAGGCAAATGCCCAAAATGCGAAATGGATCTCACCAAAAAAGAATAAATCAGGTAACGAACAATTTTTTGAAAAAAAATAAATTGATAGCAGTTTAGAAGTTCATCACAGCCTTAGTTCTTTGCAAACGATGCAAAAAATGCGGAGTATTTATGTGATATGCACCTGGCAATAAAATTTATATCCGATCTTTTATTCTGCCATCATTTCTTTTATCACCCTTACCAAATCTTCCATATTTGGTTTGCTGAAATAGTCGCCATCACTTGCATAGGAGGGGCGGTGAGGCTGGCCTGTAAGTGTACGTGGCGCCACATCCAGGTGGCGGTAGCCGCCCTGCTCTTCCATTACTTTATTGAACATATAAGCAGCGGCTCCACCAGGCACATCTTCATCCACAAATAATATTCTGTTGGTTTTTTTTAGAGAGTCCACAATGGAATGATTCAGATCGAAGGGCAGCAAGGTCTGCACATCCACCACTTCGCAACTGATGCCTTGCTCCTCCAGCCAGGCGGCTGCTTCCATTACAATGCGTAAGGTGGAGCCATAGGTAACCACGGTAACATCATTGCCGGGTTTTACAATTTCCGGCACACCTAACGGTACCGTGTAGCCCAATAAATTGGAAGGCAATTTTTCTTTCAGCCGGTATCCGTTGAGGCACTCAATTATCAATGCAGGGTCATTGCTTTGCAGCATGGTGTTGTACATGCCTGCTGCCTGCACCATATTGCGTGGTACACACACATAGATGCCCCTGAGCGAATTTATTATCATACCCATGGGAGAGCCGCTGTGCCAGATGCCTTCCAGCCGGTGCCCACGTGTACGGATAATCAGCGGGCAGCTTTGTCCGCCTGCAGTTCTAAAATGTGTGGTGGCAAGGTCATCACTCAACGGCTGCAAACCGTACAGCAAATAATCTAAATACTGTATTTCGGCAATGGGCCGCAGGCCACGAAAAGCAAGGCCAATGCCCTGACCCATAATTGACAGTTCCCTGATGCCGGTATCAAAAATTCTTTCTTTACCATACTTGGCCTGCAGGCCGCTGAAGCCCTGGTTTACATCACCAATGTACCCCACGTCTTCTCCAAAGGCCGTTACTTTATCATTGGCTGCAAACAGCTCATCAAAATACCTGTTGAGTATTTCATAACCATTCAGTGTTTTGGCATCCTCATCATATAAGGCTTTAGATGCGCTTACATTCAATGCAGATTTTGGTCCATCGTTGTATAAATGGCTGTTGTATAATGCAGCATTCGATTTTTTAAGGTCGGCATAGTAAGCTTTCAGTTCTCCGGTGCTGTCATTGTTTCCGGCGATGTCAATTGCGGTGGCAAGATATTTCATTACATCCCGGCGCATGGGTTCCCGGCTGGCTGTAATTTCAGCAATTAATTTTTGTATGTTTTCATACGCACTGCCCTGCAGGTGAGGCAGCATATTAGTAATCAATCCGAGTGTTTCACCTGCCTGCATTTTGGGTGGCGCAATAAATTTTTCCCATGCCCGCTGCTTGCTGTCTTTTACAAAAAGTTTGGCATTCATTTCAATGTCGGAAACTTCATATTCTTCTGCCAGCTTATTGGTTAGTATCCATTGCCGCATTTGTTTTAAGCAGTCCCATTCTTTTTCCCATGCAAGCCGTTCCGGTGTTTTATACCGCTCATGACTGCCCGAAGTGGAGTGCCCCTGCGGCTGTGTTATTTCTTCTACATGAAAAATAGCAGGTGTATGTGTGTCTCTTATTTTTTGTATCGCAGGTTCAAATACTTCACACATGCCTGCATAATCCCACCCTTTCAATTTATAAATATCAAGACCATTGGTGCCTTCTGCTTTTTGCATTCCTTTTAAAGATGCGGATATGGAAGCCTTTATTGTTTGAAATTTTTTTGGCACAGAAATACCATAACCATCATCCCAAATAAAAATAGCCAGCGGCACCTGCTGCACACCGGCTGCATTTACCACTTCCCAAAAATGTCCTTCGGAAGTGGATGCATCGCCAATGGTGCAAAAGCAAATTTCATTTCCGTTATTACTTAAATGGCGGTGTTTTTTAAACACCTCCACTTCCCTGAATAATTTGGAAGCCAGCGCCAGCCCCAATGCACGGGGCATCTGAGCGGCAGTAGGCGCCATATCGCTGGTAGTATTTTTTTGCGATGCAAGGTTTAACCATTCTCCTTTTTCATTTACATTCCGTGTGGCAAAATGTGCATTCATCTGCCGGCCTGCACTAAAGGGATCGTTGTTGATATCCGGATCAGAAAACAACTGAGCAAAATATTGTTCTGCATTTGCAATGCCTGTGGCAAACATCATTGTTTGATCTCTATAATAACCAGCCCTTGTATCACCCGCTTTAAAAAATTTTGCCGCAGCTACCTGTGCCACTTCTTTACCATCTCCAAAAATGCCAAACTTGGCTTTACCTGTTAATACTTCTTTGCGGCCGAGCAGGCTTGTTTCCCGGCTTTCGCAGGCGATGCGGTAATCTTTTAATACTTCATTTCTGAAATGTTCGAAACTCAGTTTTTCCTGCAAGGCAATATCGTTGGTGATGGTATTTTCCATGCAGCAAATGTAAAATTTTAGTTGAGATGATTGTTAATAAATTGATAACGGAGCCAGAATATTTACATCTTTTACACGTTTTACTATCTTTGGTTTAATATTTGAAAAACAATGTTCCGCATGAAAAAATTATTCGCCTGCATGTTTGTGTTAGCACAGTTTCAGCAAACAGAAGCTCAAATTAATCCAGCCAGCACGGTCCCGGATGTACTCGGTCTTAAAGAAGCTGATTATAATTTTGGAAAGATACCGCAGGGTAAAGGAGTGCTGCATACTTTTGAAGTAATAAACAATGGAAAAGATTCTTTAAAAATTACCAACGTACAGGCAAGCTGCGGCTGCACCACTCCACAGTGGGATGCTGATAAAGCCACCGCTCCCGGAGAAAAAACTAAAATAACTGTGGGCTACAATGCTGCCAGCGATGGCCCATTTAATAAAAGCATTACCGTTACCTACAATGGCAATCAAACCAAAGTAATAACCATACAGGGCGAAGTTTGGAAAACACCGGTAACCTCGGTTCCTGAAAATAAAGATCTGAAAGCCTTAAAAGATTTATAACATTTTTATTACACAATTAAAAACTACAAATAACATGAAAAGGATTTTATTTTCTCTCGCCGTACTGGCATTAACTACGGGTGCGTATGCACAAAAAAAAGTAGCAGACGTTGCCAAATTTGCCAATGAAACAATTGATTTTGGTAAAATAAAACAAAGCATACCTCAAAAGGGAACCTTTACAGTTACCAACATCAGCAATGAACCATTAATTATTGAACAGGCCAACCCAACCTGCGGCTGCACCATTTCTGATTATACCAAAGAACCAATTGCTCCTGGTAAGTCAGGCGTAATAAATGCTACCTACAATGCAGCAGCAATGGGTCATTTTGAAAAACATCTTACAGTAAAATTTGCCGGAGTGGATGAAATGAAATCTATCACATTTACAGGCGATGTATTGTCTGCAGAAGAATTTGATAAATCAAAAGGCAGTAACGTAGAAGCTGTTGTTGCAAAGCCAGCTCCTGTTGTAAATACAAAGGATGTTGCTGTGGCTGCTCCTGCCAAAGCACCTGTAAAAAAATCTAAGAAAGTAAAAAAAGCAGTTCCTGCTAAATAAGTTTCAGGTTGATAAAATAAAAAAATGGCAGCTTTTCAGTTGCCATTTTTTTATGCCTGTTATTTTTTAAAAGTCAATTATCAGTTCACAACTTTATTGGCGCAACTGCTGCTGGCAAAAGCTTCCGGCTTGGCTTTAAAAGCAAAGCCCATTCCCAGAATATAGCCCATTGCTTCACGGAGCGCTTCGTTGCTTTTAAAATGAGGATTGGTGTTGATGTCTGCATGTACTTCCATATCTACATCGTACAGTGTAAAAAGATCGCAAAGCTCATACGCAATTTCAATGCTTTTGGCCACCTCCACCAGCATGCGTTCTTTAATGCTATACTTCACCAGTGTATTTTCGTTGTGTATAAACATAAAGCCGCCATGCCCTTCCCGCAGAAAAACAATTACGGTGGCAAATTCGGTTTCCTTTCCTTTTACCTGGCTGTCTGTTCCAATGCAAACTTTTAGATGATAACCGGATGCGGTTTCTCTTTTGATAGCCTGCTCCACCGCATTTTTGATGGGAAGCTGGATGGGGTCTCCATTAAATTTTCTCCATAACATATTAAACGGGTTTTCTAAAAGTACAAAGAATATTGATACCGGCAGCATTTTGACAAAGCCTGCACAGTAAGGTAATAACTATTTAACATTGCGCCCACAGGTACTAACGGCATTGTATATCACAAAAAAATCAGCCACGGCGGACTGATTCTTTTGTGATACATATGAGCAATGCTTTATTGTTTTATAATTCTTTCTGTTTGTATTTCTTTATTACTTACCAATTGCAGCAGATACATACCTGCAGGCCGTGCAGAAAGATTGAGTCTGTTGAAACCTGCGGCAGCAGTACCTTTTGCCAATACCGTTCCATTCATATCCATCAGCCGGTAGTGATATGGCACGCTGGCCTGTATGCTGGTAATGCCCTGTGTAAGATTGATTACTTTAAAGTTACCCGGATTACTTTTTTTAAGCAGCACCGTATTTGAATACATTACCTGCTGCAGTACTGAAGTAACTTTTATACGGTAATAAATATCTTTTATGTTGCCGGAAGGCGTATAACTAAAATCTTTTGATTCGGTGTTTACGGTGGTTAAAGCAGTAAAATGAATGCCATCTGCAGATGTTTCGATAGATGCTGAGCGGATAGCATCGTCCGTAATTATATTCCAGTTAAGCTGATGTTGGTTGCTGCTGGTTTTTCCGGCAAGCACAATACTCCGTATGGGCAGCGGTGTGCCAAGGCCTTTTAATTTATAAGAACCGAGACTGCCATAATCACTCACATTGCTATTGCCTGTACCATCTACCAGCATGTAATAATTACCGGCAGGCAAAATGGTATCAACAGATACACTCATGCTGCCGGCAGTATTAAATACTCGTATAAGTTGTGCGGCAGCATTGTACAGGGATAATTTAATATCCAGATTTGCGCCTTCATTGCCTGCGCCCACACTGAATGGTATGGCATCCAATTTAAAATTACTTGATTGTTTCAGCTCGAATGAAAATGCATCTTTATCGGTATTGGTGCTGATGATGCCTTCTGTATTAATAGAAAAAGGATTGAGCTTTGTCAATGCCCCATTGATGTCATCGTTAAAATCATCGCTGCGGTAAGTAAAACCATTTTTAGTGGTGATGATAGTAAGGTTGTCCTGCATGTAAGCACATCCATATGGGGTAGGCCCATTGTTCCATCCGCTCATATTGCGGTAGTAACTGTTGCCCATTACAGGTGCCCAGCCCACTTCTCCTGAACCTGCTCCTGCATTATACGTTGCCGTTAGATTACATGTATTGTCATACCGTGACTGGTGTGCAAGCCCCAGCGCATGCCCACTTTCATGAGAGCAGCATTCTGCCACCATCTTGGGTGAGTTGGCGAGGCGATCGCAAAAAACAAAACCGGGTGTATCATCTCCCCAGGTAAATGAACCAATGTAAGAAACGCCCCCCACACCTGTAACCCATCCGCTGGTGCCCGTAACAATGATTTTAATTCTTTTATCAAGGGGTGCTGATGTAAAGCTGGCGTAGTCCGTAGTAATATTAATTTCAAATGGACGAAAATCTTCCGCCACACGGTTAAATACTTCCGTAATCTGTTCCGCTGACAAAGATGCCGGCGTACAGTCGATTGGGTTGCCTCCGTTCCATAAGGCACTGTTTACATATTCTCCATCAAAATCTAAATAGATTACAGCAGGTGCAGCAGGATAGCTGCTGAGCTTTGGCTGACTAAATGCACTAATTGAAATAAGTGCCGTAATAAATATTGAAAGGATATTTTTCATATTGCCGGATATTGGATGCTGGTGTTTGAATGCTTTATTATCATATCGCCAAGGCCCGCAGCTTACTGGTTGCAGGCGGGTAATATTTTTTCCATTTCTATTTTTACAAGCTGGTACATATTGTTTTCATTCCTCTTCAGTTCATATCCATCTGCATAATCTTTGCTGAACAAATGCCCCGTATACCCCACGCTTTTGTCTGTATTGATTCTTTTAGATATTGAAAAAAGCATGTCACCCATTGATGATACTTTGAGTACCATTGTCTGCAGGCAATTGTATTTTATTTGATTGCTAAGCACATCTCCTTCTATGGCAAAATTGCCTGATAACGGCACACTTATTTTATTACCCTGTTTGCCCGACAAGAAACTATTCAATTGTTTTTCAGAAACAGTTATAAAAGCAGGATGACTTTTAAATAAGAAAGGTTTCTGTGCTTTTGCGGCTGGAGAAATCAGTATACACAACAGTATACACAGAGGAGTGATAGGGATTTTCATGAAAGTATTTTTTGGATAACCGGTGAAGAATGAATTTCATTCAGCACTTGTTGATAACGAAACAGCAGGTTGTTTATTGCATGTAATATTCTCGATTTACTAAGCAATGTGTGGACAGCATGGAGATGTTAGATAAAATTATCCCAACCGAAAATGGTCAGACTAATATGTATAGTCTGTATAAAACAACTCACCCGCCAGTGAAAATATCTAGTGGAGATTAATTTACTAATACTGGTCTGTACCCAGCATTACAAGTGTGCAGGCTTCCATTGTGTGTATGCCGTTTTTTTCTGCAAGCACTTCCAGTTCCTCGTTTTCTGTTCCAGGGTTAAATATAATACGCTTTGGATGCAGAGATAAAATATACTCATAGTATTCCTGCTGTCGGGCAGGGTTGATATACAGTGTAACGGTATCAATATTTTTGAAGGGAAGTTTTTCTGTTTCCACCGGTATGTTTGCAATCATGCCTTTGCGCAAGCCCAATGCCACTACCGGATGCTGGTGAGCCAATAATTTTTGTACTGCCAGGTTGCTGTACCTGCTGCGGTTTTCGCTGGCGCCAATTACCAATGTTTTTTTCTTTTCCATCACGTTCAGTTTAAAAATCTT
>JAYWIB010000318.1:0-3047 GCA_043789265.1 Chitinophagaceae bacterium | reverse complement strand
TCCGTTTTTTATTGCACCAAATTCTTTGCCTGAAGCAAAAGTCCATGACAATGCACTGCCGCTCATATTTCTTATCCTCATCATTAAGTGTGTATCATTGGGTTCTTTTTTACAGGAAAAAAATAATACAATCAACGTTAGAATAAACAATAACTGTTTCATCGCTTTTTTTGAATGTGACAACCTTTTTGTAAACACGGTTGCATCAAAGTGTTTTAATACTGCATTAATTAAATCAGTTTAATTGCCTTTGTAAAAAATTAAAAGCGTATAGTGAAATGCTGCTTCTCTTTAAAGGCAGGATCTATCAGTACAATCCCAATAAAAAACAAATCAATGGTAAGTGTTACAGCCGGATGCTGCTGAATGTTGGCCCATGCGGCTTCCATTTCTTTGCTCCAGTGTATATCATCAAAAACGAGGATAGTGGCTGGTGTAGAAGCGTGGAGAATTGTATTGAAATATTCTATGGTGGGTTCTTTTCTGTGATTGCCATCTATAAAAACAAAGTCAGCTTTTGGTGTTTTATTTAAGAGTGGCTGCAAGGTGTGTGCAAAATCGCCGGTTGTTAATTCTACATTTTTTATTTGCAGTGCAGCAAAGTTTTGCAATGCCAGCGCAGCAATACTGGCAGAACCTTCGCATGTATATATTTTTGCGTTTTTGTTGCCTTCAGCAAGGTAGCAAGTTGTAATCCCCAGTGACGTGCCCAGTTCCAGTATGGTGGCTGGTTGGTAATACCGAACCAAACGGAATAACAACTGTGCAAATTTTTTTGGCTTTAAGGAAGAGGCTGCTATGTTTTTAATTGTCCTTGTGTTAGTTTTCATCATTGCAGATCCTGCACCAAAATCTTCTATTACTATTGCTTCGTTTTTTTTTAGTAATTGCTGCCGCTGTTGTTCAATAGGAGCATAGCAGTGGTAATTTGTTTTATCGGTCAGTACATTTTTTATAAAATCAAATACAAAGGGCGAATGCACACCATGACCCTTGCCGCTGGAAGCAGTAAAATAGTAGTGTAGATATTTTTTTGCTAATTGAAAGGAAGTATACATCAACGTCGGTAAACATTTTTTCGGTGTGCAATTTTTAAAATGGTGATAGTAATTAGTCGATGTTCTACTGAATATATTATCCTATAATTACTTTTTCTAAGCCTGTAAAGTGTTTCTTTAATGCCTTATAATTTGAGGCAGCCATTCGGGAAAGGATTCAAAGAAAGTGAGAGAATTATTTTTGTATTTTTTTTATTTCTGAGTGTGGTAATTGCTTCAATTCTTTCTGTGCCGAATCCTGTATGATGATTTGATAGATCATGAAGATTTTTTCTTTTTCTGTGCGGCTTCAATATCTTTAAACACTTCTTCAGCAGGCCTGCCTGGTTCTTTCATCCTGCTTTCCGCTTCAATTGTATCCAGCAGATCTTCTACAATGTCATAATGCTTATCAATATCTATCAGTAATTGCTTGGGCTTACCCCGGCTATTTCTTATCAATTTAATACCTTTTAGCTTTTGCATATTATTTTATTTTGAAGGTACAAATTATTTGCGTTCCCATTTTTGAAAGGAATAATTGTACAGGTGCTTTTCATCTTTTGTAAAATCTTCTTGGGAAACCATTTGCCATATATCTTCATGAATCAATGGAAAAAAAGTATCGCCATTAATTGTTGTATGCACCCTAGTAAGATAAATAACACTTGCCTTGGAAAATGCTTCTTTATATATTTCGCCGCCGCCAATTACAAATGCCTCTTTAAAATTTTCTGCTTCAGCTTTGTGAACGGCATCTTTTAAAGAGGTGGCGCTGGTAACACCTGCTGCAGCCCAGCCCGACTGTCTTGTTATTACAATGTTCATCCTGCCGGGCAGGGGTTTGTTTACCGATTCAAAAGTTTTTCTGCCCATTATCACCGGCATACCCCAGGTGGTGTTTTTAAAAAACTTTAAATCGTTGGGGAGGTGCCAGAGCAGTTGATTGTTTTTTCCGATGGCATTATTTTGGGCTGCTGCTGCTACAAGGCTGATTGTCATAAAAATTTTTTACACAGCCACCGGCGCTTTTATTGCCGCATGACTTTGATAATTTATCAATTCAAAATCTTCAAACTTAAATTCAAAAATATCTTTTACCGCAGTATTTATTTTCATCTGCGGAGGCGGAAAGGGTGTTCTTGTCAATTGCAGTTGTGCCTGTTCAAAATGATTGCTGTATAAATGAGTGTCGCCGCCAGTCCATATAAATTCTCCTAAATCCATTTCGCATACCTGCGCTATCATCATGGTAAGCAATGCATACGAGGCAATATTAAAAGGCACACCGAGAAATACATCTGCCGATCGCTGGTACAGTTGACAGGAGAGCCGGCGCTTTTGCGTGGGAGAATCAGCAGCAGCCGGCGATGTATAAAATTGAAACAAACAGTGGCAGGGCATCAGTTTCATCTTTGGCAGGTCGGCCACATTCCATGCACTGATAATAATGCGCCTGCTGTCAGGATTATTTTTCAACTGATGAATTACATCTTTTACCTGATCCACTTCCACGCCATCGGCACCCTGCCAGCTACGCCATTGCCTGCCGTATACGGGCCCCAGTTCGCCATTTTCATCTGCCCATTCATCCCATATTTTTACATTGTTTTCTGTAAGATACTGTATGTTGGTATCACCATTTAAAAACCACAGCAGTTCATAAATAATACTTTTAAGGTGACACTTTTTTGTGGTTACCAGCGGAAAACCATCGTTCAGATTAAACCGCATCTGGTAGCCAAAAATACTACGGGTGCCGGTGCCTGTGCGGTCACTTTTATCAGTGCCATTATTTAAAATATGCTGCAGTAAAGTATGGTATTGTTGCATAGCTGCAAATTAAGTTAAAACAAAAAAGTGTACCGCCACAAGTTATTAAGATTAAAAATATAAAATCAATTGCCGAACTTTAAAAACTTAAAATATGCTTATGAAATGTATAAAATTCCACTGCCTGTGTGCATGCATCTTTTTTTTATTTTCCTGCGGGGATAAAAAAAATGAATA
>JAYWIB010000317.1:0-3051 GCA_043789265.1 Chitinophagaceae bacterium | reverse complement strand
CTACGAGTGTATTGGTTGGCCCTCCCGGTGATGATATTTTACCATTGGTAAAAAAGAAACTGGGTATAAAAGATGCACCTGCATCAGCAGCACCTCCCAAGCCCAAACCTTAATATTTTTTCTATTTTAAATAACTGCCATCCCTTCAATCGGGATGGCTTTCTTATTTTTGGCAAATGAACAAAGGCCCCATTGGAGTATTTGACAGCGGATACGGCGGCTTAACGGTGTTAAAAGAAATTACAGCACGCCTGCCGCAGTACGACTATATCTATCTCGGCGACAATGCAAGGGCGCCGTATGGCAACCGAAGCTTTGAAATAGTTTACCACTATACGCTTCAATGTGTGCAATGGTTTTTTGCACAGGGATGTCCGTTGGTCATATTAGCCTGCAATACTGCATCTGCAAAGGCTTTGCGTACCATTCAGCAAAATGATTTGGCCGGCACCCCTTTAGGGCATGGATACAAAAGAGTACTTGGTGTAATAAGACCCACTTCGGAAATCATCGGCTCGGTTACTAAAAGCGGTTGTATTGGTATTCTAGGCACCGCCGGCACAGTACAGTCGCAATCATATCCAATCGAAATTGAAAAATTTTTTCCCGGTACACAAGTATACCAGCAGGCCTGCCCCATGTGGGTGCCTTTGATAGAAAACAACGAACATCAGTCTGCAGGCGCTGATTATTTCATTGAACAAGATGTTCAGCTTTTATTAAAACAATCCAGCCACATTGATACCATTTTGCTGGCCTGCACTCATTATCCGCTGCTGATGGATAAAATAAAAAGCTTGCTGCCTGCTGATACCGTTATTTTATCTCAGGGACAAATTGTTGCTGACAGTCTGCAGGATTATCTGCAGCGGCATACCGAAATAGCCGCCCAATGCAGCACCGGCGCACAGTGCCGCTTTTATACAACTGATGACGCTGCAAACTTTGATGAAAAGGCAACGTTGTTTTATGGCAGAAAGGTTCAATCGGTGCATGCGGACATCTAAATAAAAAAAGGAAATTTTCCTTTCCACCTTTTCAACTTTTCCCTTACCTTCGCCGTCCTTTCACAAACAGCAGGGATGGTGCCCTGGTGAGTGTAACTAAAATAGGTTTAAAAAATATTTTTTAAAAGGAAAATTTTAATACAATGCCAGGTAAAAAAAGAACATACCAACCACATGTACGCCGCCGCAAATCGGTACACGGTTTTCGGGAACGCATGCAAACTGCCAATGGACGTAAAGTATTGGCAAGCCGCCGCAGAAAAGGTCGTGTTAAACTGACTGTTTCTGATGAACGTTTTGGAAAAAAATAAAAAGGCTGTCCGCTAAACCGGACAAGTAAAACTGATAAAAAATACAAGCTCTCCTTTGCGGGGGCTTTTTTAATTTTGGTATACTGGAACAAAAAGTACGATACACTCTAAAAAAACAGCAGCGCTTAAAAAGCCGCAAGGGCATTGATTTGTTGTTTATTCAGGGCAAATCTTTTTCTGTGTTTCCCTTTAAAATGATTTATTTGCTGCAAACAGGTGCACCGGTGCTGCAGGCTGCTTTTAGTGTAAGTAAAAAATATTTTAAAAAGGCAACAGACCGAAACAGGATAAAACGCCTGATAAGGGAAGCATACCGGCTGCAAAAAAATGAGCTGGAGCAAAGTGTGAAGCAGGGCACCACAGCCGTAACCCTTTTTATATTATACACCGGAAACGAATTGCCGCAGCATGAACTGGTAAATGAAAAAATAAACGGTGGGCTAAACCGTATGCTTAAAATATTGGATCAGCATACCACCGCCTGATGAATTATGCAACCTGAAAAATATATATAAAAACTTGCCATGAATGAAATATGGAAGGGATTCAGCTTACCCTTTATCCTTTTGATAAAGTTGTACCAATGGGGCATCTCGCCGTGGCTGGGAAGCAAATGCCGCTATACACCCACCTGCTCTCAGTATGGTATTGAAGCATTAAAAAAATACGGCCCTGTAAAAGGCCTTTGGCTTACGGTCAAAAGAATTGTAAGATGTAATCCCTGGGGCGGGCATGGCTACGACCCTGTGCCATAACGCGGCCTGCAACGCAGGTCAGGCCGGCAGTTCATAACCGGTCGGCACCGAAGGTCAGACCGGGCGCTATGGTCAGAAAAGTTTTCCATTTATAAAAACTAACAAATTGATTGTTTTAAATTTTCATTGACCCATCAGGTAAATATTTGCGAGAGAGTGCTAAAGAAACAATGTGGTTGAAGATTTTCTTAAATGTTTTTAACAAGACAAGCAAGAGCATGAGCCAAATTTGTTTTCTTATAAAAGATTCTAAGTTTTTTGCAAAGAAATTTTTTTCTGGTACAATAAAATGCCCTGGTCTGGCCTTCAGCATTCACCAGGGCATTCAAAAGAATCAACCTTAGTTAATCACTATCTCTTTTTTCTCTGCTTCTTTACCTGCAACTACAGGAAGGGTAACCTGCAACACACCATCTGCGTATTTGGCAGAAATATTCTGTGTGTCAATAGCCTCATCCAGCGTAAAGCTGCGTTTAAAACCGCCACGGCTGTACTCCCTCAATATCCATTCAGGACGGGGAAAACCCTCCGGCGGTGTGTAAGAAACCGTAAGTTCAGTTCCATTTACATCCAGGTGAAAATGATCTTTGATGCGGCCGGGAGCAAACACAAGCATTTCATAACTGCTGTCTGTTTTGTAAATGTTTACTGAAGCCCGTTGCATGGAAGAGCGGATAAACCCAGCCCTGGCTGAGTTTCCGTAAGCGTTGCCTTTTGCGGCGCATGACTGATTGTAGTGCATGTTTTTTTGATTTAGTTTTAAAATTTGTTAACGGAAATAGTAAAGTAAAAATAATGCCACATATTTGTATATGCAAATATGGCAGCAATCCCGGCGTCAGCATAAAAAGCAACAAATATTCAATCGGTGCAAATTTGTGTAATCTATGCCCTCAATCTGGTCTGTGCAAATCTGTGTAATTGGTGGCCATCCAATCTCGGTATTTTGCAGCCTCAATTCAATCTGTGCAAATCTGT
>JAYWIB010000316.1:0-10890 GCA_043789265.1 Chitinophagaceae bacterium | reverse complement strand
CTTTGTAGCGTGTGGCATTGGTGAGATCAAGCTTTTGAAGCAACTCCGAAGCCCTTACTTTGTCCTGTGGCGGTGCTTTAGAAAAAACTTTTATCAGTTCAGTTGCTTTGCCCTGGAAAAAAAATTGATTAATCATTGTATTGGGATTATCCGAATTAAAACTGGTGAGCAGGTTGAGTGTGTTAATCATTTCCGTTCTTGCTTCATTTTCATTTTCGTACAATTTATCCATTGCATTCCTGTAATAAGAATAAAACACATCATGCATGATTGCGTACCTGCTGTTGAGCATATTCTCGGTAAGCCAGTAACGGTTCCTTACACCATCAAAAGCTTTCCATCCGCTTACACCCCTGGCCTCCGGTGCATTGTTTACTATGTTTTGAGCTTTTAAAAAAAATGGTGTTCCACCTTTGGAAGCATAGGAATCGTAATCAAATGCCAGCACCATGTAGGCGTAATAAGCAAACACGGCAGTAAGATTGGATGCAAGTGCATCATTGCCCGACACACGGTTATCATTAAACTCAAGCTGCTGAAATTCGATGTATTTAAACGTGATATCCTCATCCTGATAATTAACAATAGGCGACAGATAAACAGCGTTGAATACAGGCCGGGCTGCCTGTATTGTAAGCGACGCACTGTATACATTTGCATCGCCGGTAGATTGAAGATTAAGTAAAAAATTACAATCTATTTTTTCTACCGAAATAAAATTATCGGTTGTCCATTTCCGGTTGTTTAAAAAACTGGTCAATGCTTTTTGCAGCGTAAGAAAAGTATTTTTGTTTACAGTATTATTTATTCTGCTGCTATTAACCGTAACTCTTGCATTTAATTCCTGTGCTACAGCACCCTGAATAAAACACAAAGAGCTAATAAGCAGAGTAAATAAAAAATATTTTTTCATGGTATGATTATAAGTGGATAATTGCGTCAACAATATCAGCCGCCACAGCGGTTTTTGATTTTTGTTCAAAATGCTGTTCCGTTCCGCCTTTTGTAAATATGCTCACTTTATTTGTGTCTCCACCAAAACCTGCACCTGCATCTTTCAATGAATTCAGTACTATCATATCAGCATTTTTTTCTGATAATTTTTTTAAAGCATATTCTTTCTCATTGTTTGTTTCCAATGCAAAGCCAATTAATTTTTGAGCAGGTTTTTTTATACTGCCTAAATGCTTCAATATATCTTTTGTTCTTTGCAGCTCTACAGTAAAACTGCTTTCAGTCTTCTTAATTTTTTCTTCTGCCTTTTTTACTGGTGTATAGTCAGCTACTGCAGCGCTCATCACAATGATAGCTGCATCTTCAAATGCTGCAATACATGCCTTAAACATATCTTCTGCTGAAATAACATTCACTACATTCAATGCAGGTGGAATACTTTCTGAAGTTGGACCGATAATTAGCGTTACTGCAGCGCCTCTTGCAGTCAATTCTTTTGCAATGGCAATACCCATTTTTCCAGATGAATGATTTCCTATAAACCTTACCGGATCCAATGCCTCATAGGTGGGGCCTGCGGTTACAAGCGCCTTCATACCTTGTAATTGCTGCCTGGTTAAAGAGTAAGCATTTAGCCATTCAAGTATTTCAACAGGTTCTGCCATTCTTCCCTCCCCGTTTAATCCACTTGCCAGCTCTCCTTTGTTTACCGGTATAATTTGATTGCCGTACGATTCAATTTTTTTTAAATTTACCCTGGTTGATAAATGAAGCCACATATCTTCATCCATAGCAGGAGCCACTACCACCGGGCAGGTGGCAGAAAGATAAATGGCCATCAATAAATTATCGCAGAGTCCGTTGGCCATCTTGGCAAGTGTATTACAACTAAGCGGTGCCACCAGCATAATATCTGCCCATCTGCCCAGCATTACATGGTTGGCCCATGAGTTGTTTTCAGTAAGATCCGTTAATACATTATTTTTAGAAACTGTAGAAAGGGATAATGGAGAGACAAAAGTTTTTGCGGCAGCAGTCATTATTATCTTTACTTCTGCACCTTCTTTTATAAGCAACCGCACGAGCATCGGCATTTTATATGCAGCTATACTTCCTGTTATCCCAATTAAAAATTTTTTGCCTTTTAACATAAAAAAATCCCGTTGCAAACGGGATTAAAAATATAACTTCTTATTGAAATCATTTGCTAATTAAATAAATTAACTAAAGAGATCTTCCTCATTTCTGCGATAGTAAATTTTATCTTCCATAAACTCCTGTGATGCCAGCAATGCAGGATTGGGCATGCGTTCATAAGCTTTGGATATTTCGATTTGCTCTTTATTCTCATGAATCTCCTCAAGACTGTCGGTATGGCTGGCGAACTCTTCCAGCTTATTATGCAGTTCTTCCTTGATAGAAATATTTATCTGGTTGGCTCTTTTTGCCACAATGGCAATAGATTCGTACAGATTACCCGTTTTCTCTTTCATATCAAACAGGTTTTTTGGCTCTACTACATTGCTTGTGCTAGAGCTGTGTTGTCGTCTTAATTTGCTCATTTTGTATTTCTTTAATATTGTTTTTACTTAAAATGCTGTACTCTTCAGCCTCTTTCAACAATTTACTTTCTGGAAACCTGTCACTAAAATCCTCATACTCTGTTATCACTTTTTCAAAGCGTTCAATTTGTTTATCGGTATAACTGAGCCGGGCAAATTTATAAAAAGATTTAATTGCCTGCAATTTATAATAATCTGCTGTAACAGATTCAGGATAATTATTAAGCAGGCTGTTATAAGAAATAGCTGCAGCACGGTATTGACCCACTTTATAATATAAATCTGCACCACGCAATTCTTTAACTTCCAGTTTTGCCCTGCACTTGTCAATAATCTCTGTAGCCTCAGCAATTCTCGGAGAACCGGGATGCGTATTAATGAAAGCCTGCATTACTCCTACTGCTTTGGCGGTATTTGTTTGCTCCAGCTCCAGCTTAGGTGATTGCTTATAAAAACACAAGGCATGCATAAAATCAACTTCTTCTGCCTTTACACTATTAGGAAACACCTCCAGAAACCCTTTAAAAAAGTTCTCTGCATCCCGGTAATTTTTCATATAGTAAAAACAGTAGGCATCCTTGTAATACAAATCCTCAAACTTAGGCGTACCCTTGTATACGGGATATAATTCTTCGTAAATAACCTGTGCATTGCGATAATTCTTTTCCTCAAAGTATTTATCAGCCATGCTCAACTGGTAATCTGTATCCTTACTTTTCATTACTTTATTGAACTTACTATTGCACGAGGTAAGAAGGAAGAGGACACTTATTATTGTTATTACTGTATTATTCAATTTCATGAAGAGGTGCAAATTTAAAGGATTTAACTCAAAAGTCAGTTCTAAATATTGCAATACAAAATTGCAACTGTTAATAATATAAAAATTATAGAGCAGTATGAAAAAGCCCTCCCGAATAATCGGAAGGGCTATCATTGAGCAAAAAGTAAAACCTTAAATTATTTTATGTCAATGGTGTTTGCATCTCCACCATCAATAACCTTATCAGTGGCAATTCTGTCAGCACTAATACCTAATTTTTCCATTAGATAATTGGTAACAGCTTCCAGTTTTTTATCTGCCAAAGACTGTGAACGCTTATCAGCCTTTGGATAAGCTGTAAGTGTAATATTACATGTTGGATTTTCCTTCAGCTTAGCAGCTACCGTTGCCAGCATTGCTTTATTATCAGCGGAAAGAGATACACCTTTCATAGAAAGACTGGGATAATCAGTTGGGCAATTACCACCTCTAATTAAACCGCTGTCAATTTTATTCATAATATCCTTGCAGCAAGCTGGGTCTGGACATTTACCAACACCATCTGCATCTACAGGCTGGCAATCAGTAGGTGTAATTAATTGTTTGTCTTTGCAATCAGGTACACCGTCACCATCAGTATCTTTTGTAACACCATGTGTATCTACAGGACATCCGGCAGGTGTATTCGGTTCTCTGTCTAACTGATCAGTTACACCATCACCATCTGAATCATCAAATATTGGCTTTGGCAATTTCATGTGCTTT
The DNA here is from genome assembly GCA_043789265.1 of Chitinophagaceae bacterium. Taxonomy (GTDB): domain Bacteria; phylum Bacteroidota; class Bacteroidia; order Chitinophagales; family Chitinophagaceae; genus Ferruginibacter. The sequence continues at coordinate 6,846 of JAYWIB010000316.1, read as the reverse complement.
GGATTGTTGATTTCGCTGTAAGCATAATCCAGCGGATTAAGCCACCACAACGGCTCTACAGATTTAGCACCTAAATTAAAGTTAAGGCCCAAAGACAAATAGTTCCATGAATCGTAATCGCTCGTTAACACAGGGTCGCCTGCAGCATGCTCCTGCCACCTTTGACCATCCAGTAAATCAGATTTTACAAATGTCTGCCGATCCTCAAGAGCTATATTAACTCTTTTACTCAATCTGTAGGAAATACCTGCTAATACAGTTCCTGAAGGCTTTAACGTATTGTCACCAATTCTTGGACGACGCTTACCCTCAGACTGGCCTGGAGTTTCATAAGTATTATCCATCTTGCCTTTCAAAAACTTAAGAATATCTTTTCTTTTCCCAATGTCTACACCACCACCGCTATTTTGTAAAGCAATTGCATCACTAAAGGCCTGGCTATAATTGTTACCATCTGCACCCAGTGCATTTACTTTTACATTAAATATTGTGGCACCGATACCACCGCCACCATAAAGGGTGAAGCCGGTCTTTTGTTTATGAAAACGGATATTATTTAAAGTAACTATACCCTGAATAGAAAGATCCTGTACATGCGTTTTATAATTATAAAAAACCCGCTGAATCTGTCCGCCATTTAATGTTGGACTCAAAGCTCTTAAATTACCTGCATTGTCTCTATATACGGGATTGTATCCTTTTCCTGCAGGAAGATTGCCCTTAAAACCTGGAACCGAGTTGTCAAGCCATGCTTCGTTTTTTGAAAAGTTATTTCCTGCCTGCCAGTTCATTCCTTTTGCATTACCATTAACATACTGCAATCTTAACGAAAAAATATACCCGATTGCTTTGCGGACGTGTAAGCCCCAGCCAAGGGTAGGAAATTTGGATGCCACATCGCCACTAACAGTTAGTGCTCCCACCGAAGCGCCAATTTCCCACATATTGCGTGGCTTGGCGGGAAAATTATAAGTGTTGTTCCAAAATTCATTCTGCTGCGGCATATTCTTAGCCGATATTACAGAAGAGTCGAACACGCTGTAACCAGGACCCGTTTGGGCGTAGGTTGTGCATGTAAGAAGGGTTATTAGCCCTAATAATAATTTGTACTTTTTGCTTGTCATAACTAAATGGTTATTTAATTTCTGAAATTAACGAGTTGATTATATGCAAAAATATCAATTGGGATTTAAAAACCAAATTTTTTTAAGATTTATTTAGGTTATTTCCAAATTGACGTTTTTCATAAAGCATTGTAAGTTAAGACTTTTTTAATGCTGAAGTTGCTGCATTACCTAAAATGTATTTTTTATTTTTTCGTTTCTGTTTTAATGGTTTACAATTATCCGGTAAAATAATTATTTGAGTTGGGTTGTTACTGAACTATATTGCCTTTTTTTATAAGCAATGGATTTCGTAAAAAATATTATCGGGGAAGAGCTGATAACTTTTGAAAAAAAGTTTGAAAAGGCTGTAAGCAGCGATACCGCTTTGCTCAATACGGTAATGAAATACATCATCAAAAGAAAAGGAAAGCAGTTGCGGCCTATGTTTGTTTTTTTAAGTGCAAAGCTTCATGGCAGTGTTAATGAAAGTACCTACAGAGCTGCTGCATTGGTGGAACTGTTGCATACAGCCACGCTGGTGCATGATGATGTGGTGGATGAATCCATGGAAAGAAGAGGTTTTTTTTCTATAAATGCGATCTGGAAAAATAAAATAGCCGTACTGGTTGGAGATTACCTTTTATCTAAAGGTTTGCTGTTATCTACCAGCAACAACGATTTTGAACAGCTTCGTATACTTTCTGAAGCTGTAAAAAAAATGAGTGAAGGAGAACTGCTTCAAATTGAAAAATCAAGAAATCTAAATCTTGAGGAAGATGTTTATTTTGAAATAATCCGCAACAAAACTGCATCACTTTTATCATCTGCCTGTGCAGCGGGGGCATGGAGTACCAGTAATGATAAATCCATTACCGACAAGATGAAACTGTTTGGTGAAAAAACAGGAATTGCATTCCAGATAAAAGACGACCTTTTCGATTATGGTACACAAGATATTGGCAAGCCTACCGGCAATGACATAAAAGAAAAAAAAATAACCCTCCCGCTGATTTATACATTGAACAACGTTGAAAAAGCAAAAAAAAGAGAAATCATTTACATCTTAAAAAATGAAAATAAAAACCCGGCAAAAGTGAAGCAGGTAATTGATGCAGTAACAGCAGCCGGGGGTATTGAATACGCCATCGAAAAGATGAACCGGTACAGAGATGACGCACTTGCTATTCTTAAAGAGTTTGACAACAATCCTGTAAAAAAGGCGCTGGAAGAACTCGTATGCTATACAACTGACAGAAAATATTGATAACTCCACATGCAAAAACGCTGGAAAATACCGCCTGTAGAAAAGGAAAAAGTGGCATCCCTGCAGCAGGTTTTAAATATAAATACAGCACTATGTAAAATATTGGTGCAGCGTGGTATTGACGATTATGCAAAGAGTAAAGCATATTTCCGGCCTTCTTTAGATGCACTGCATGACCCATTTTTGATGAAAGACATGGAAAAAGCAGTGCAGCGAATTTGTTCTGCTTTTGAAAAAAAAGAAAAAATTTTGGTGTTTGGCGATTACGATGTGGACGGCACCACATCTGTTGCCTGCATGCACCAGTTTCTTTCAAAAATTTATGAACCTTCTTTAATAAATTTTTACATTCCTCACCGGTACAGAGAAGGATATGGTATTAGCAAAATGGGAATTAATTTTGCTTACGCAAATAATTTCAGCCTTATTATTTCTCTTGATTGCGGCATTAAATCTGCAGATTTGGTTGCTTATGCAAGCACACTGAATATAGATTTTATCATTTGCGATCATCACCTCCCGGATGCTGTTCTTCCGGCAGCTTATGCCATACTGAATCCTAAACAACATTACTGTGGTTATCCATACAAAGAGCTATGCGGCTGTGGCGTGGGGTTTAAACTCATTACTGCATTGGCCAAACAATTTACAATTAGTGAAGCGCATTATTTATGTTACCTGGATTTAGTGGCTACTGCTATCGCTGCAGACATAGTGCCAATGACAGGCGAAAACAGGATACTTGCATATTTTGGTTTGCAAAGAATAAATACCGAACCCTGCGCAGGCATCAGGGCTTTAATAAAATTAGGCGGTATACAAAAAAAGTTAACCATAAACAATGTTGTATTTGTAATTGCACCCCGGGTAAATGCCGCCGGCAGAATGGATGATGCAAGAAAAGCAGTGCAAATGTTTATTGAAAAAGACTATCAAAACGCATTGGTGTTTGCCGAAATGCTCCACAGTGATAATGGAGAAAGAAAGGAAGCAGACAGCGCCACTACAGAGGAAGCACTTTCAATAATTGAGGGCAGTGTGGAAATGATGAAAAGGAAAACCACCGTTGTTTTTAAAGAGCATTGGCACAAGGGTGTGGTAGGCATAGTAGCGAGCAGGTTGATAGAAAAATATCACAGACCAACGGTGGTGCTTACACGAAGCGGAGATGTGGTGGCCGGCAGTGCCCGGAGTGTGGCGGGTTTTAATCTTTATGAAGCCATTCATGGTTGCAGGGAATATCTGCTTGGTTATGGCGGTCACTTTGCAGCAGCAGGACTTTCCATGCTTCCTGAAAATGTAGAAGCCTTCAGCCGCAAGTTTGAGATGATAGTGACTGAAACCATTCCTGAAGATTTGCTAACTCCTGAATTAATAATTAATACATCCATTAACTTTAATGAAATTACGCCTTCATTTTATAACGTCATTACACAAATGGAACCGTACGGGCCGGAAAATATGCGGCCCGTATTTATAGCACACCATGCAATGGATACAGGTTATTCTAAAATTGTAAAAGACCTTCACATCAAATTTGTTTTAAAGCAATCGGAAAAAATATTAACAGGAATTGGTTTTAACATGGCAGAAAAATTTTACCTGCTGCAAATGAAAAAACCGCTGGACATTATTTTTACTATTGATGAGAATGAATGGGAAGGAATAAAGACACTCCAGATTAAAGTGATAGATCTGGCATTGAGTAAAAACACATTAACAGAAGCCGAATAAAATAAGTATTGGAAATATTAATGCTCATACACTACTTTTTTTACCTCGGTATTAACTGGAACTGGAAGATTTCTTTTTTAATACTGTCACTGGAAATTAAGGGTGAAAAAAAATATGGCATCAGTACCACAGGTATTGATAGTTTAAAAAAGTTAAAAGCCCGGGGTATCGACATTTCTCACGCTACCATGTATATGCCTGTGAGTTATCATTTACTAGATAATATTTTCAGGCAATTATCATCAGGCAAAAAACATTTTTTAGACATTGGCTGTGGAAAGGGAAGAGCATTGTGTGTAGCTGCATTTGAAGGATATGAAAAAGTAACCGGCATTGATTTTTCAAACGATTTATGCATACAGGCAGAGAAAAACCTGAGGTCAGTGAAATTAAAATTCCCCAACCTTGTTTATTCAATTGAAAATATCCGGGCAGAGCATTATGCTGTTCCGGCAGATGCTGACTGTATTTTTTTATTCAATCCCTTTGATGAAGATGTTATGAAACTTGTATTGGAAAATATCTGCAGGAGTCTGATTGCAACCCCCCGCAGCTTGCAGGTAATTTATGTCAATCCGCTGTATAAACAACTATTTACAGACAAAGGATTTAAAGAACTATATCATTTTAAAAGCATGACTTATTTTGAAATAAGCCTGATGAATATTTAAATTAATCATTCCATTAAATTATTGAACGCAAAGAGGTGAATTTAAAAATTTAAAAACCTACAATCTTTCTAAATTTAAAGCCCGATGCGAATACAAAAAATAATTAGAGTTACTTACTGATTAAGTCTTGGTTTTTTTCGGGTGAACTATGTATAATGTATTATTCCAAAAGTAGTAGTGCACTTTTTTTTGTTAAATAACAGGCATAGCATTTAATTTGTAATCATAAATTTTTTATCCGTCTATCCTTTTTACGATTGCTTATATTACACCATACATATTTATGAATACAAAGTCCCTGCTGTCATTTGATAATACTGAGTATGCATTTGCTTATAAAAAAAATGCTGAATTAAAAAAAGCGGCTTTTCTTTTTGCTTCTATGGGAAAGCCATGGCTTATAAAATTGGGGCTTGCCATAACACCTCGTGCTATTAAATGGAATTTTCCTTTTACAAAAATAATTATCAGGAAAACTATTTTCCGGCAATTTGTGGGTGGAGAAACGCTGGAAGAAACGGCACCGGTGGCAGGCAGGCTGCACCAGTTTAATGTACAGGTAATACTGGATTACGGAGTGGAAGGCGGTGATGATGGTGAAGACAGTTTTGATAGCTCCACCGAAGAATTTATACGGGTGATAAACTATGCAGGCACGCAGCCCAACATACCTTTTATAAGCATAAAGGTTACAGGCTTTTCAAGATTTTTGTTGCTGGAAAAAATAGATGCACTGATGCATGAGGCAGCAGGCACATTGATGAAACGCTACCTGAAAGCGATTGAAAATTTGAACGAACCGGAAAAGGAAGAGTGGCACCGGGTAAGGGTGCGGATGCTGCGTATATGTGAAGCTGCTGCTGAAAAAAAAATTGGTGTACTGGTAGATGCAGAAGAAACATGGATACAAGATCCGGTGGATGCACTTACCATATTGATGATGGATACTTTTAATAAAAACAGAACGGTGGTATTTAATACCATGCAGCTTTACAGGCATGACAGGCTGCAGTTTTTAAAAGACTCTCATGAAGCTGCGGCTGAAAGAAATTTTATACTTGGAGCCAAACTGGTAAGGGGCGCTTACATGGAAAAAGAAAGACAGCGGGCCATAGATAAAGGATATCCCTCTCCCATTCAGCCAAATAAAAATGCCTGTGATGCAGACTACAATGCTGCGGTAATTTTTTGTATTGAGAGGCTTGATAAAATTTCTCTGATAGTGGCGTCGCACAATGAATACAGCAACCTGCTGGCTACACAGCACATGCAGCAAAAAAACACTGCTTTCAATCATGCGCATGTGCATTTTTCTCAACTGTATGGTATGAGTGACAATATTACTTTTAATCTTGCAAAAGCAGGATGCAGCGTAAGTAAGTATTTACCATTTGGCCCTATAAAAGATGTAATACCCTACCTGATGAGAAGGGCGCAGGAAAACAGCTCGGTAGCCGGGCAAACGGGCAGGGAACTGGGTTTGATAAAAAAAGAACTGAAGCGGAGAAAATTGTAATCTTTATAAACCATACACATCTTTTGCTGCTTTAAATGTGTTGCAATGTGCTTCCACAATAATTTTTACATCGGCACTGTAGCCGCCGCCCATTGCCACGGCGCAGGGTATGTTTTTTTTCTTTAAACAATCAAACACTATTTCGTCTCTTTGCCGGCAGCCGTCAATTGATGTTTAATTTACCAAATTTGTCGGTGGAAAGTATGTCCACACCTGATAAATAAAAAGCAGCATCAGGTTTTATCTTTTCTATCAGCACAGGTAATGTTTCATTTAATAATTTTAAATAAGTACCGTCATCCGTTCCGTCTTTTAACGGAATATCCAAATCACTTTTTTCTTTGTGAAAAGGATAGTTATGTGCGCCATGCATGCTAAAAGTAAATACACGTTTTTCATCCTGAAAAATATGGGCAGTACCATTGCCCTGGTGTACATCCAAATCAACGATTAAAATTTTTTTAACAACTGATTTTTTCAATAAATAATTTGCTGCTACTGCCATATCATTCAGCATACAAAAGCCTTCGCCCCTGTCTGCAAAAGCATGGTGAG
>JAYWIB010000315.1:0-3057 GCA_043789265.1 Chitinophagaceae bacterium | reverse complement strand
TTCCAGTGTATGTATTCCAGCTTCTGCATAAACACATCATGGCTGTGCAGGTCAATGCTCAATGGGTTACGCTCCCACAACTGGTATTGCCGGTCTTTAGCGCCAACTTTAAATTTCTCCAGCACAAGCGGATGGTGGATACTCAGGTCTGATTTTATCTGCTGTGCTGTAAACTTTAAAAAATCACCCTGCACATCCGGTAACGTATGACCTGCCTGTATATGCCACATCAGGTGGAGGTGATTGCTCATAATCGCAAACGCATATACCTTCACAAGTTTATGTTCCACCAAAAAACGCAGGCTGCCTGTTATTACGTCTTTGTATTTGTCAGGCTTTAGCAGGTGTTTCCACTCCAGTATGGTGGAGGTGAAAAACTGTGCGTAGTATTCTGTGTAATGCATATAACATTTTTATTCAAAGAACTAATGTGCTAACTATTCAAACTGCTTTATAACTCTTACACTTCAGTTGTTGGTGAAAACACCAACAACGGCATTCCCGGATAGGCTGCTGCTTTTAAACACATACCAACAACGGCAGAAAACTGTGCATGGTATTCTGTATACGGCATTTATTCAAAGAACTAATGTACTAACTAATCAAACTGCTTTTTATCTCTTGCCCTACGGTTGTTGGTGAGAACACCAACAACGGCGTTTCCGGATAGGCTGCTGCTTTTAAACACATACCAACAACGGCAGAAAAGCATCATAGGGCTTCCTTTACCAGGTCCATTTTAACCGGCAGGCAGGAATAGGAAATAATATCATAATTAAGTACTTTTTTAGACCAGTGAGGATAAGATGCTACAACTTCAAGCCATACGTCGCAGGGAAGGTCTTTATCGGTAATTTTCCAAATGCTGGTTAAAAAATTAAACCCTTTGTCATACTTTTCCTTTTCTATTTTCACCCTAGCAGAATCATGCAATGGCTTAACTCTTAAGAATCCAGCAAATAAATTACCCTTTTTTTTGATTTTAAAACAACTCTTCTAATTAATAAATAACATCCAGTATCGTTATATTCATCCGCTTCCAGAAGTTGATATTGTAATGTAAAGACTGTTTTATCCTTTTTTGCCCCCGCTACTAATTTCAATTGCTTTTTTTCAGAGTTTTGAAATAATCTAATCTTATAAGAGTTATCAATTGCAGCAACTTCTTTTTTTGAATTGATACTAATCACAACCTCATTGACAATTGAATTTGTATCAATGTCATTGCATTTGTTTTTTTGAGAAAATGCTACAGGTACAAATACGAGAAAAAAAAGTACTATTAAATTTATTATTTTACTTTTCATATTATTCCTATTCGGGTAAAGCTTGCCAAAATTGAGGTGACCCATTATTTGCATTATTAACATTTCTGAATAACAATTTTATCGCATTGTAATACCGGCTTGCTTTAACTGGATAGGGAGGGTTATTTCCAAAAAAAACGTATCCAAAAATGGAGTTTGCAGAACGTGGATGATCAGCTGTTCCATTAGCATTGTACACTGTTCCGCTCCTCACAATATCAAAATAAGTATTAAATTTTTGATATGAACGCTTATGTCTGGCGCATGATGCCAAAATTGAATGCCTTGCAGTAAGCAACCAATCAAACATTGCTATATTATTGACTTCATTGCTGTCGGTGTTAATTGCAGCAACTGTAAATCTTTGCTCAAGGTTATTGTAGTATGTTTGCAGCCATCGCAATTCAAACAATCCAGTTTCTATTAATGTTTGGGCAATCCCAGGAGATATCCGATGAGGAAAATATGCTGCTATCAAGTTACGGATATCTCCCCAAGAAACATCAATCATATCTGCCCTCGGATTTGACACCACAACACTTGGGTTAAAAGGGTTCGGAACCACCCGACCATAGCGTTCGTTATTGCCCATCGCATTATAAGATGCAATTAGTTGATTAGAGATAATATTTGGTATTATATTTCTATTAACCAAATTATTATAAAAGGCATCCCCAACAACAATAGGTTCAAAAGCTATTGATCTTTCATTTAGCGAAGGGGAAGCTTCATTACAAATTGTTGTAATCATTATTTCTAATGGCATTTGTAAGATTTGGCAAAAATCCTGAATTGAAACTCTAAAATTGTTCCATACTGAAATAGCCCGTGTTGAATATGCTTGCCCAGCCACCACGTTCGAACAAACATCGACAGCATTTCCTTGTGCAGGCGGTTCATTGCATAGCCTTACTCTTGAATGATTACTGTCCTGTCCGGCACGCCTTCTTACTTCAAAAGGTAAATTGATCGAATTATCAATATGCCATTCAACTGTAGAGGTTGCTGTTGCTCCAATGTCATCTGGAAAATAATTCTGATTTCCCCGCCAACCATTTAACGCCTTTGAAACAGGAAACAGAAGAACATTTCTTGGTACTGTCTCGCCTGTTAATATCATATTTCTGAACTTGTCTTTGTTACTCCACTGCTGTTGTTGGTGAGAACATCAACAAAGGCGGAATAAAATCGGCAGAAGGGTAAAGGTGGTTGCCGATGCTATTTTTCTGCAATCATCCGCAATACTTTCTCCACATCCTCCGGCGTATCAATGCAGTGGCTTTCATATTTTGTAACCACACATTTTATTGAAAACCTATTTTCAATCCACCGGAGTTGTTCAAGCGATTCTGCTTTCTCTAATGAAGAAACGGGCAATGCGGTTATTTTTTCCAGAATGTCTTTCCTGTAAGCATACATACCTACATGGCGAAAGTATGCATGATGTTTGTGCCATTCTTTTTCATCCACACCCTTTATAATAGGAATAACCATGCGGCTGAAATACAGCGCTTCATTGTTTTTATTCAGCACAATTTTTACTTCGCCTTTGTCAAACAACATTTCATAACTGTCAATTGCAATCATTTGTGTAGCAAGTTCTATATGGCCATCTTTTAAAATGCCCGCCAGCTCATCTATCTGCTGTGGATCAATAAAGGGTTCATCACCCTGAATGTTAATGACGTATTGATAATTTTCCTGTAACTGTTGTAATGCATCCATACAGCGATCTGTTCCGCTGGGATGA
>JAYWIB010000314.1:0-3061 GCA_043789265.1 Chitinophagaceae bacterium | reverse complement strand
AAAACAGTTCCCGATAAATCTTACCTGCTTTGTACATTTGTTGTTTATCCCTAAACAATTATTTTCCGCTGATGCTTGTAAAAACTTTTGGCAGTGCAGTATATGGTGTGGAGGCCATTACCATTGTGGTGGAGGTAAACCTCAATAACCAGGGCAAGCCCGAACCAGTTATTGTTGGCTTGCCGGACAGCGCAGTAAAAGAAAGTATGCAAAGGGTGGAAAGTGCCATTAAAGACAATGGTTTTTTTATGCCACGTACCCGGCTTATTGTAAACCTTGCGCCGGCAGATATCCGCAAAAGCGGCAGTGCATTTGATTTACCCATTGCCATTGGTGTATTGGGAGCAAGTGAACAACTGGAGTTTCCCGAAAAGCTGGCAGATTATGTAATGATGGGTGAGCTGAGCCTGGATGGGTCGCTGCGGCCTATTAAAGGTGCATTGCCCATTGCTATACAGGCACGCAAAGAAAATTTTAAAGGACTGATTGTACCAAAACAAAATGCAAGGGAAGCCGCCATGGTAAACAATCTGAAAGTATATGGCGTATCTCACCTGAATGATGTGATTGAATTTTTCAAAAACGAAGCGTCCCTTGAACCCGTTATTGTAAATACAAGAGAAGAATTTGCGTATGCACAAAATGATTTTGACATAGATTTTTGTGATGTAAAGGGACAGGAAAATATTAAACGGGCGCTGGAGATAGCAGCCGCAGGCGGACACAATGCAATCTTAATCGGCCCGCCGGGTGCTGGCAAAACCATGCTGGCAAAGCGTTTGCCCACCATACTTCCGCCATTGAGTTTACAGGAAGCTTTGGAGACTACTAAAATTCACAGTGTGGCAGGCAAGCTGCCGGAGAATGCCACACTCATTTCAAAACGGCCATACCGGTCGCCACACCATACCATTAGTGATGTAGCCCTGGTGGGTGGCGGCGGCAATCCGCAGCCAGGCGAAATTTCGCTGGCACACAATGGCGTATTGTTTTTAGATGAATTGCCGGAATTTAAAAGAACCGTGCTGGAAGTAATGCGGCAGCCGATGGAAGAAAGAAAAGTTACCATCAGCCGTGCAAAAGTGGCACTTGATTTTCCTGCAAGCTTTATGCTGGTGGCCAGTATGAACCCGTGCCCCTGCGGCTTTTTCAATCACCCGGAAAAAGAATGCACCTGCCCGCCCGGTGCAGTGCAAAAATATCTGAATAAAATTTCGGGCCCGCTGCTGGACAGAATTGATCTGCATGTGGAAGTAACGCCTGTTGCTTTCAGTGAATTATCATCGGCCAAACAATTTGAAAAAAGCGAACAGATAAGGGAACGTGTAATAAAAGCAAGAGACATACAGGAAGAGCGCTATAAAGACAATGAAGGCGTATATGCCAATGCACAAATGAGCAGCAAGATGCTGAAGGAAATTTGTGTGATAAATACAGCCAGCCAAAATTTATTAAAAGTGGCGATGGAAAGACTGCACCTTTCTGCCCGTGCGTACGATCGGATACTAAAGGTAAGCCGCACCATTGCTGATTTATCTGCCAGTGCAGATATTAAACCCGAGCATTTGGCAGAAGCCATTCAATACAGAAGCCTGGACAGGGAAGGGTGGGGCGGATAGAACAATCAGTTCAAAATCAATATTTATATTTCTGCAAATAAAAAATCATGAACGATGTTTTTTAGAAAACAAAGGAAGGAAAAAAAAGTGGCCGTTGGAAAATATCACCTGCTTGCAAATGTGGCGCATCCTGTAGAAGCATACTTAACAGAACATAAATATTACTCCAGGAATTTCCCCAGGATAGCTAAATATATTGAAAAGAAATATCAACTCTACTCGATTATTGATGTGGGTGCCAACATCGGCGACAGCATTGCATTGCTGCGATCGTATGATGTGCAGCAGAAAATATATGCCATAGAAGGCGACCCTATTTATTTTGATTTGCTGCAAAAAAATATCAGCCAGTTTAAAGATGCAGCAATATTTAAAGCATTCCTGGGTGAAGAAAGTAAAACTGAAAACCTTACCAATGATTCAAGCATGGGTACAGGCAGGCTTACCGCTTCTGCCGCATCAATCGTTATTGAAAAGCTGGATGATTTTGTGACTACAAATCATCTAACCGGAGTGAAGTTGCTTAAAATAGATACGGATGGTTTTGATTTGAAAATATTAAGGGGTGCATTTCAATTTATTGAAGCAAACCTGCCTGTAATCTTTTTTGAGTACGATGCCGTATTTCTGGAAGAACAACATGAAAATGGCGTGGATATTTTTATACAATTAAAATCACGGGGCTATGCTACTGCGTTGTTTTATGATAACTATGGTAAATTTTTATTGTCGTTGAATATTGAAAACATGGTTGCCATTGAGCAATTGTATGGGTATATGAAAAAAAGAGAAGGTGCTTTTCAATATTTTGATGTGTGCCTTTTTCACAAAAATGATGATGACATAGCAAAAGATGTTATTGAAAAGGAAATGATGTTTTTTGAGGGCGCTTAAAAACTCAGAGCATTTTTTTATAAACTTCACCCGTGCGTTCTACACACTTTTCTATTGTAAATTTTTTTAATTGCAATTGACCATTGGCGGTTAATTTTTTTGTAAATTCAGTATTGTCAATAACCGCAGTGATTGCAGCACTTATGTCATCAACACTGTATGGATCAAAATATACAGCAGCCTCGCCCCCCACTTCTTTAAAACAACTGGTATTGCTTGCAGCAACCGGGCATCCGGCATTGAAGGCTTCTAATAAAGGAAAGCCAAAACCTTCATACAGCGAGGGAAAAACAAAGATTGCAGCATGTGCATACAGCCTGAAAAGATCTGCGTCGGATACATTTACCTGGGTACAGCTATCTTCTATTTTATTTCTTTTCAGCAATTCCCACTCTGCCAGTTGGAAAGGACCACCTCCAGCACAAATCAGCCGCATTGCTCTTTTTTTTTTCATCAGTGGCTGTATGCCGTAAATAAAGCGGGCAAAGTTTTTATAAACTCTTCTGTCACCAACAAATAAAATATATTTTTCCGGTGCAGCAGAAAGG
>JAYWIB010000313.1:0-3069 GCA_043789265.1 Chitinophagaceae bacterium | reverse complement strand
TACTGCGGGCAAAATTTTATTGAATGGAATTGACCTGGCAGCGCTGAATAAAAACACACTACAGCCGCTGCGGAAAGATTTACAGATTGTATTTCAGGATCCATATGGGTCGCTCAATCCCCGGCTTACGATTGGCAATGCTATTATGGAACCCATGCAAGTGCATGCGGTAGGCGGCAACAGTCAGCAGCGAAAAGATAAAGTAGTGGAGCTGCTTGAAAAAGTAAATTTAAAAGCAACACATTTTAATAGGTATCCGCATGAGTTTAGTGGCGGGCAGCGCCAGCGCATCTGCATTGCCCGTGCATTGGCATTGAATCCCTCTTTTTTAATTTTTGATGAAAGTGTAAGTGCGCTGGATGTAAGTGTGCAGGCGCAGGTGCTCAATTTATTGAATGATTTAAAAAAAGATTTTGGATTTACTTCCATCTTTATTTCTCATGATCTTTCAGTGGTGCGGTATATAAGCGACCGCATACTGGTAATGCAAAAAGGAAAAATAATTGAATCGGGTCCGGGAGAGGAAGTTTACATGCATCCAAAAGAAGCCTATACCCGGCAATTGCTGGACGCCATACCCGGCAAAATATTGCAGGTGTAAAGGGTAATCAATTAGTATTTTCCTCCCGAAATATCTGTCCTTTTTTTCTACACTGCAATAGCCCGGAAACACTTACCTTCGCAATCTTAAAAATCATGCCGTAACATGATAAGTGCCTGTTTAAAGGCTACATATCTCTGTTAAGAATCAGTACAAGGCATGTGTTCATTTTAAAAAATTGTTGACACACATGAAATTAAGCCAGTTTAGATTTGACCTGCCCCTGAACCTCATTGCACAAAATCCTACAAAAAAAAGAGAAGACAGCCGGATGATGGTGGTACACCGCAAAACCGGAAAAATTGAAGACAAAAATTTCCGTGACATCATGGATTATTTTGACGACAAAGATGTAATGGTGGTTAACAACACCAAAGTATTTCCTGCCCGTATGTATGGACGCAAAGAAAAAACAGGTGCCAAAATAGAAGTATTTTTGCTGAGAGAACTCAACAGGCCCAACCGCCTGTGGGATGTGATAGTAGACCCTGCACGTAAAATAAGGGTAGGCAATAAATTATACTTTGGCGAAAATGATGAATTGGTTGCCGAAGTAATAGACAATACTACCAGCCGTGGCCGCACCATCCGTTTTTTGTGGGATGGCAATGAAGAAGATTTCAGGAAGATGCTGGACTTTATGGGAGAAACACCTTTGCCAAAATACATAAAGCGCAAGCCGGATGAAGAAGATAAAGAGCGATATCAAACAGTATATGCAAAACATGAAGGCGCTGTGGCAGCACCCACTGCGGGCCTGCATTTCAGTAAAGAACTGATAAAGCGTCTGGAAATAAAAGGCGTACGTTTTGCAGAAGCAACACTGCACACCGGGTTGGGCACTTTCAGGCCCATAGAAGTAGAAGACCTCAGCAAGCATAAAATGGATGCCGAATATTATTCCATAGATGAAACAGCCTGTACCATCGTAAACAAAGCCCGGCTTGATGGTAAAAGAATTTGCTCAGTAGGCACCACCACCATGAGGGCTATGGAATCTTCTTTTACTGCTCAAAAATTATTAAAGCCTTCCGAAGGGTGGACCAACATGTTTATTCACCCGCCGTATAATTTTTCCATTGCAGATGCCTTGGTTACCAATTTTCATTTACCTAAAACAAGCCTGCTGATAATGACCTGTGCATTTGGCGGATACGATTTAATTATGGATGCGTACAAAAAAGCCATTAAAGATAAATACCGCTTTTTCAGCTACGGCGATGCAATGCTGGTAATCTGATTTTTTAAATAATAATTCATGAATTTTTTAAGAAGCTTTCTTTTGTCGGAAAGCTTTTTTAATGTAAGCTATGGCCGCACTGTTACAGTAAAAATTTAAAGGCACATTGCAGTGCGCCGTTCAGCAACTTTTGTATTTTTTTGGTGACAGGTTCATTAGCTTTGATTTTATTGTTTGCGTGTACATGTGCCTGAATGTGCATTTGCTTTTTTCATTTGCAAAGCCGTTATATGCTGCTGATTAAATTGTTTGCCATACTCCAGTTTTTATTTTCAAATGGCATGCATGCTTTGAGGAATAGTATTACTGCGCTATGCAAAAGGCCTTAATTTTGAACCGGCGTATGCAATGCTGCTAACTTTTAAACTGCTGTTCTTTACCAAAAAAATTATATGTCGAAAGAATTACGAAAACAACAGGCGCTCGAATACCATGCTAAAGGAAGGCCTGGAAAAATAGAAGTGATTCCTACCAAAGAAGCAAAAACGCAAAGAGATTTATCACTGGCATATTCTCCCGGCGTATCCGAACCTTGCCTGGAAATTGCAGCCAACCCGGAAGATGTTTATAAGTATACAGCCAAAGGAAACCTGGTGGGTGTCATCAGCAATGGCACAGCCGTGCTGGGTTTGGGCAATATTGGCCCGGAGGCCGGCAAACCTGTAATGGAAGGCAAGGGTGTGCTGTTCAAAATATTTGCAGACATAGATGTGTTTGATATTGAAATAAATGAAACAGATCCTGAAAAATTTGTACAGATTGTACGATCGCTGGAACCCACCTTTGGCGGCATCAACCTGGAAGACATTAAAGCACCCGAATGTTTTTACATAGAACAAAAACTGAAGGAGCAGTTAAAAATTCCGGTAATGCATGACGACCAGCATGGCACCGCCATAATTTCTGCGGCAGCCTTACTGAATGCACTGGAACTGCAGAAAAAGAAAATTGAAAAAGTAAAGATTGTGGTAAACGGTGCAGGTGCAGCAGCCATGGCCTGTATGAAGCTGTATGAATCGCTTGGGGCAAAACACAGCAATTTTATGGTGTTTGATCGCCAGGGAATTTTATACAAAGGCAGGCCCGATGTGGAAGATCTTAAAAAAGATTTTTGTGCAGATGAAAAATATAAATCGTACACATTGGCAGATGCTTTTAAAGATGCAGATGTATTTATAGGATTGAGTGCAGGCAACACGGTAACACCGGAGATGGTAAAATCAATGGC
>JAYWIB010000312.1:0-3072 GCA_043789265.1 Chitinophagaceae bacterium | reverse complement strand
ACTTTTTCTTTGCCTGCCGGGCTTCTTTCACCTTTTTCTTCGGTAACCGGGGTGGGGGCAAACACAAAATCTTCCACCGTATCTACAGCAGGTTCTGGCGATGCTACTGCTTTTGCAAACTCGTTTGCCACATATTCAGCCATTCTGTTTTCAATATGCTCCAGTTGTTCAGTTGATATGCCATTTCCAACAAGTACTTCTTTTAATTTTATCTGCGGATCTCTTTGTGTATCCGTTTCCAAGTCGTCTGCTGTTCTGTAAAATTCTTTTCTTACACCACTGGTATGATGCCCCAGCAATGGCACTTTAGCATGTACTAAATATGGACAGCGGGTTTCCCTTACTTCGGCAATTACCCTTTGCATGGTGGTATAGCTTTCAGTAAAATCGCTGCCATCAATGCTGATGGCTTTTATGCCTTTAAAGCCACGGATAAATTCATACGCATTGCCCGTTCTTGCTTCGCCGGCGGTAACACTTATACCCCAGTTATTATCCTGCACCAGGTAAATGATGGGCAACTGGTGCAATGCTGCAAATTGAAACGCTTCGCTTACTTCTCCCTCTGTAATGGAAGCATCACCAAATGAACAGACAACCACCGGTAACGAATCTCCTGCATTGTATTTATTTATTTTTTCCAGGTATTGAATGCCTTGTGCAATGCCTGTAGTGGGTATGGCCTGCATGCCGGTAGCACTGCTCTGGTGAATGATGGTGGGCTTTTCATTTTCATTATAGCTTGCATGAGCGTAATACGATCTGCCGCCACTAAAAATATCATCTGCTTTGGCCAGCAACTGCAGCATCAGTTGATAAGGAGTAAAGCCAACACCCAGCAGCAAACTTTCATCCCGGTAATATGGGCTTACATAATCGCAGGGTAGTAAATTAAATGCAGTGGCTAACTGTATTGCTTCATGCCCCCGGGAGGTGGAATGCACATACCTGCATGTGGCCCGGTTGGCTTCAAAAATAGCAGCAGTGGCTTTGGCAATGCACATGAGTTCATACGCTTTCAGCAATACATCGTTGGTCAGCATTCGTCAAAAATAGCCTATAAAATGAAATGGCAAAACCATTGATTTATAAAAATAAAAAACCTTCATCCTGTTAAAAGATGAAGGCTTAAACCAATAGTATTTTTTTATTTTACTTCCATTTTAAGCAGCATTTCTTTTTCGATAAATCCTTCCAGTTCATCACCCACCACGCATTCTCCCACACCTGCCGGTGTACCGGTAAAAATAAGATCGCCAATGTTTAAAGAAAAATAATTGGAAATATGTTCAATGATAATGTCAAAATTAAAAATCATGGAAGATGAATTTGCCTGCTGTACCAGTTCTTTGTTTTTATAAAAACTGAAGTTGATGTTTTTTTTATTAAATGCAGGAGTGATGTCAATGAATTTTCCCACCGCCGCAGAGTTATCAAAGGCTTTTGCTTTTTCCCAGGGCAGGCCTTTTTCCATTAACTCTTTTTGTATATCTCTTGCTGTAAAATCAATGCCCACAGTAATACCATTGTAATAGTTGGAAGAATGGCGTGCCGGTATGTATTTGCCATTTTTTGAAATACGAAGCACCAGTTCGCATTCATAATTTAATTCGTTTGTAAATTCAGGATAATAAAAAGGAGTATGGCTTTGCAGCAGCGCACTTTTGGGCTTCATAAAAATGACTGGCTCTGCAGGTATATTATTGCCTAATTCTTTGGCATGTTCCGCATAGTTGCGGCCAACACAAATTATCTTCATTTCTTTTGTTATTTAGAGGATGCTGGATTGTTCCGGCGAATATAGACAAATCATATAAAAAAACAATCATGAAACCCGGAGCAAATATTTTTATTTGAACGTTATTGTATTTACTTCATTCATTGTTCTGTCTATGCCAATTGAGGCAAAACTTTCGATTATATCAACGCACTTTTTTATCTTTAATTGTACCAGTGGTATTTCAGTGTTCAACCATTTACCGAGTACAAAGTCAGCCTGCATGCCTTTTGGATAATTATTTCCAATACCAAATCTCAGCCGTGGATATTCAGTGGTGCCGAGTGAATTTTCAATATCCTTCAATCCGTTGTGACCGGCGCTGCTGCCGCTTCTGCGCAGGCGTAGCTTATCCAAAGGCAGCGCCACTTCATCTACAATGGTAAGCGTTTGTTCCAATGGTATTTTCTCTTTAGCCAACCAATATTTTATTGCTTTGCCGCTGGCATTCATATAAGTGGTGGGGCAGATACAAACAAACTCCTTTCCCTTCCATTTTATTTCTGCCACATGTGCAAGGCGTGCTGTGGCAAAGCTTCCTCCATGTTTCAGCACAAAGGCAGCCACTACATCAAAACCAATATTGTGCCTGGTATTTGCATATTCGTTACCGGTATTACCCAGCCCGGCTATTAAAAATTTACTCATTATAAATATGAAGATAAAATAAATGAACGTAGTTTTTTTAAATGCAGATTTGATTTATTTAGCCTGACATATGCAGCTTCGGGGGGAGAAGGGATAAAAATAAAAAAAGTTCCGCAGCTTTTTCAAATATTACTTTGATACAGCAGGGGAACTCTGTCATTTATACAATGACGTTTTATACCGCTTTAATTTTTAATTAAGCTTAAGGCACCATGGCCCATTTTACAAAACGCATAATTTTTACTGAAACTACCTGAAACAGGTTTACAGATGGCACGCTGGCCGAGGTTGTCTTCATAATGGTGACGGATTTAATTGTTTAAAATAGAGTTGTGTAAAAAGAAAGTTTTCCTTTACGGAGTAGTAACGCAATAAATTGCCGGATTATTGTATGCTTTAATTTTTTGTCTGCCCATGCATAAACTATTTCTGTCAGCACAAAATTTTATATCATTGCGGATGTTTAAAATAAACATACGGGCCGTCTTTATTAAAAAGCTGCTGACAGGAGTCATGCTGTGCGCTCTTATTGCAATTAACCTGCCGCCTGCCTTTGCTCAAAATATACCGCCGCCGGTAAACAAGCAGCGCCTGCGTACAGTAATTTTTACCGAAGCTGCCGTAAGTACGTTAACGATGGTGGGGCT
>JAYWIB010000311.1:0-3087 GCA_043789265.1 Chitinophagaceae bacterium | reverse complement strand
GATACGCATTGGCAGTAAACTCCCGGTTTACCTGTTCCTGAATCTTTACATCCAGCAGGGCATTTTTTACCGCTGTGGCATTTTTTACCCCATAATCCACTGCCTGTTTTACAGTTAACTCGTGTGTTGTTTGCGAAAGGGCAGCGCTGCTGATAAGTATTGCAGCCACCGCAAGTTTAATTTTGTTACGCATATTTCTTCTTTTCTGCAGTATGTTTTTTAATGCTTTCCTGCTGGTATTTTAATATCAGTTTGTGGCCTTTTTGCGATGCCAGCCCAAATAAAAAATGTTCCGTCAATTGCGTTTCTACATGCACCAGGCTGTATTTGCTTTGTGGATATACCTGCTGGTTAAATGCCAGCATCATGCTTTCCAGCCGGGCTTTTACCATTATATCAATATCCATATCTTCCCTGTACAAACCTTCTGCCACCCCTCTGGTTATATTTTCGCTTATAATTTTATACAGAAAATTATACTTGTGCTTTACAAAGTGGGCAAAAGCTTTCGGGTGAAATTTTTCCATGTCATTTATCACGGCGGGGTTCATATTCTGAAACATTTCCTGCATCATTTTTATGGCAAGAAATACTTCATGCACGGCATCCTTTGCAGCAAGCCTGTCTTTGGCACAGCACTGCTGATTGTATTTTATCTTATCTGCAATCACGGCCTCCACCAGTGCATCCTTATCAGAAAAATACTGGTAAATGGTTTTTTTGCTCATGCCCAGCGCCGCCGCTATATCATCCATGCTTACGCTGCGGATACCATATTGCATCACCAAATCGTGTGCCTTTAATTTTATGCGTTCCAGTGTAGTGTTGTCTGTCATATCCGGCCGCAAAACTATGGAAACTTTTTTTGTTACCAAAGTTTCCATCATTATTTTTTACCATTCATATAATTATTTCGCCTGCTGCACCCGGTATACAATCAGGTATATTTGTGCTTCAATACATTCTATTATGAAAAAGGAGTTTGCTTATAAACGGCTGTTTCAATATTTTTTGCAGGGTCTGCTTATACTGGCGCCTATTGCCATTACCATCTGGGCCATTGCTTCGCTGTTTAATTTTATAGATGGCATCTTGCCAAACATGGTGCATGCGGTGTTTCCCCGCCTGATGGAAGACGCACAGGGTAATATCAGGAGCATACCGGGTGTGGGCTTTGTGGTGGTAATATTGCTGGTGATATTTGTAGGGTATATTTCATCTTCTTTTATTTTTGGCAAGGTGGTGGAAGCATTTGATCAATTGCTGCAGCGCACGCCGGGCATTAAGTTTATTTACTCCACACTCAAAGATTTTTTTGAGGCCTTTGCCGGCGAGAAAAAAAAGTTTACACACAATGTGCTTGCCAATATTGATGACAATGATGTGTGGCGGGCTGGTTTTGTAACACAGGAAAATGCCGTCAATTTTGGCCTTACAGATTATGTAGCCGTGTATGTACCTATGGCCTATTCAGTGGCGGGCAACGTATATATTATTCCCAGAAGCCGCATCCGGCCAATTACAAATATAAGTGCGGCACAAACAATGAAGTTTGCTGTAAGTGGCGGTGTTACTGATGTAGAGGATGTAGTTGTATAATTGTAATAACAATCTAAAGGTTCAAGTTTTTTTATAACCGCTTTTTTTCAATGTCATTACTTCTTTAGTGTTATTAGTTCAGGTTTTATTTTTTAAAATTGACGCAACAGCATATTTGTCTTAATTTTCTGATGAAATAAAAAAAGGATGAAACACTGGATACTGCTTAAGTTATGTTGCCTGCTTACACTCAAAAGTTTTTGCTGGGGATTTTATGCACATCAAAAGATAAATTACTACGCCGTATTTCTTTTACCGCCGGAAATGATGCTGCTGTATAAATCAAACATTTCTTTTTTGGCAGAGCATGCAGTAGATCCTGATAAAAGAAGATACGCAGTAAAAGAAGAAGCACCCCGGCATTATATTGACATTGATCACTATGGCGCATATCCCTATACAAGCCTGCCCCGCAGGTGGAAAGATGCCGTGGCAAAATTTGGAGAAGATTCACTGAAGGCATACGGTATTGTACCCTGGCATATACAATCTATGCTGCTGCGGCTTACAGATGCATTCAAACAAAAAAGTTTTGCAGCCATTATGAAAAACAGTGCAGAGATAGGGCATTACATTGCCGACTCTCATGTACCGCTGCATGCCAGCAGCAATCACAACGGGCAATATACCAATCAAAAAGGCATACATGGTTTTTGGGAAAGCAGGGTGCCCGAATTGCTGGCAGAAAAAGAATTTGATTTCTTTATTGGCAAGGCAAAATACATTGCCGAGCCAGGCAAATATATCTGGCAACGGGTACTGGAAAGTGCCGCTGCTGCTGATTCGGTGCTGCTTTTTGAAAAAGAACTTACAGCCGCATTTCCTGCCGATCAAAAATATGCTTTTGAAAACCGCAACGGTACTGTACTGCGCCAGTACTCCACGGCATTTACCATTGCCTTTAATAAAAAATTAAACAATATGGTGGAGCGGAGAATGCTGCTGTCAATAGCTTCAATTGCATCGTTCTGGTATACGGCCTGGGTAAATGCAGGGCAGCCTGATTTAAAAAGTATTGCCAAACAAAAATTTTCGGAGCAGGATATAAAAGACTTTGAAGCCCTGAATGAAAAATGGAAAGCAGGCGGTAAAATGATTGGTAAATCTGAAGAATAATAAACTGTAAAGCCTCCATAAAAATATTTATAATAAACTGCCGGGGTAAAAGTCGTTTTCCATAAAAAAATAATCAGCCGCAACAATAAAAGCAACCAATTGCGTAAACGCTGCACTTTTTTTATTGCTTACATTTGCCAAAATTTTTGAAAATGACCGGCACTACTACAGCAGCAACTCAGCATACACTTCACAATTTTAATGCAGGCCCTTCTGTGTTGCCCAGGGAAGTGTTTGAACAATCTGCCGCCGCCATTCTCAATTATAATAACAGTGGTTTATCTATTCTTGAACTTGGTCACCGTACGCCTGCCTTTCAGGCAGTGATGGATGAAGCAAGGGCATTGGTAAAAGAACTGATGGAGCTGGATG
>JAYWIB010000310.1:0-11011 GCA_043789265.1 Chitinophagaceae bacterium | reverse complement strand
GTATGGACACAGTAACAGTTTTTTTTTGCAGGCAGTGTTATATTTTTAACCAGCATTAATGTTTCAATTTATTGCAGTACGCTTTTTTATTCGATGCTATTTTTACCTTGCCGCCTGCACCTAACACAGGGTTTGCTGCAAGGCTGGCACGACGTTGGAGCAATGGGCATCGTATCGCTGTCAGCTTTTGTACCGGCATGACAAGCAGCGCCAAACTTTTGTCTGTCAACTTTTACTTTTATACCTTTATTGTACAGCGGTTGTGGGCAGGACGTTATAAAATTCCAGCCCTGACAGCAAGCCCTGTTCGTTGTATGCTACCCTTCTTCCAAAGTTTATAGTCTCTAAATCTTTTAACAAGAAATATTGCATACTTTCAACCACCAAAACAACTTTTGCATGACAGCCCCCGATTCTCCCACGCAGTTTGCAGCACATGCCGTGGCCGCACAAACCCGACCACAAACCCGAGCCACGGCAAGAGCTGCAAACCCCACGCTGCACCCAGCAGCATACTTTCAATTTAGCATCATCAAAAACATCAGCATCCAATAATAATGAGCAAGGCAGCCCATATAATGATAGCTTTAATTATAACTGCTACATTGATAAGCGGTGATTATTTTATTAATGCTTCTCTGGCTGCGTATTTCTTTTTTGTTATTGCTGCATCAGTATTATTTACAGTAACAGGAATTTATTTTTTGAGTAACAAAAATTTATCAGTACAAATAAATTTTCTTCCGCTTGCCTTGATAGTCCTTTTAGCTGGCTATTTTTTTTTACAAACCTTACTTTCAGCTAGAGAAATTACCACAATTCATATTTACTTATTTACAAACGCATTGCTTTTATTTTCACTTGCGCTACTTTTTAAAAATAAAATATTAAATGAACAATCCGTATTCAATATAATTTCAATAGCAGCCTTAGCAGAATCAATCATTTGCATTTTTCAATTTGGTGGGGTGATAAACAGCCAAAACCAATTTTTAAAAGTATCCGGCACATGGGAGAACCCAAATGTTACAGCCATGTTTCTTGCTATGAGCATACCAGCAGTAGTATCAATTAATTTATTCAAAAAATATCCTGCAGCCATTTGGTTTAGCCGCTGCCTTGCAGCAGTTATCTTTATTGCTATTCTACTTTTAAAATGCCGGACGGCCTTTATTGGTTCATTCGTTGCACTCATAATAATCGTTAACAATAAGTATAACTTTTTAAACAAGCTAAAAGAAAAATACAGCGTTGCAAAGCAACTCTTGTTACTCTTTTTATCACTTGCGTTAATTATCACTGTTGCAGTATATGCTTACAAATGGAAACAAAATAGTGCTGACGGAAGAAAATTGGTTTGGAAAATTTCTGCATCAATGGTTGCACAAAACCCTATAAAAGGTATTGGTTTGGGCAATTTTGAACATAATTACAACTTGCAACAGGCAGCATATTTTGCAGAAGGCAAAGGTTCAAGTAAGGAAATTACTAACGCCTCATTTGTAAACATGGCATACAATGAATTTCTGCAAAACGCAGTTGAAGGCGGCATGATTGCCTTTCTACTTTTCATCGCATTTATCTTTTCTTTATTTAAAAACAGCAAAGAGCAAAATAAATCGTTTAGGCCTCAAGCAATATTGGCTGTTTCAGGCATCGCCTCTTTTACTTCCATGTCCCTTTTTAACTTTGGTGTACAGGCAATTCCTGCAATGTTACTTTTTATTGTTTATAGTGCATTAGTGAGCTCAAACAGTAAACCAATATTTTCCTTTGCAACTTTACAAAAAAGGAAATTCATTAGCGCAACATTATCCCTGTCAGGAATTTTAATCTTTACTACTCAGTTATCTTTAGCTAATGCCTACGCAAAAGCAAAAGAAGCAATCAGCCTTTCAAAAGATGGTTACAACATAGAAGCAATTGAAATACTAAAACCGCTATCCCATAAAATGAAAAACTCCGAAGTATACTGGATAAATTTTGGGGATGCTTTTTATATTCAAAAGGAATATAAGAAAGCCCTATACTGTTATAATAAAGCTAGCGTAATTACTTCTTCTCCTTTTCTATACATGAGTATTGGCAATATTTATTATAAGCTACATCAGTTTGACAGTGCAATAAATTACTGTACTATAGCAAAAAATATTGCACCAAATAGGTTAAAACCCAGATTTGCACTTATGAAAATTTATGAAGCTATGAACGACACAACAAATTCAATACAAACAGCCAATGAAATAATTTCATTGCAACCAAAGGTTCAATCAAAGGAAGCAGCATATTACAAAGCTGATGCGCTGAAAACTTTATCTACTTATAACTCAAAAAGCAACCAGAAACAAAACCAATGAAAAGACTATTTATTTTGATTTTGAATTTTACTCCCTTATTAGCGACTGCACAAAAGCAATACCCTGCCGATGTAGAAGCAGTTTTGCAACAAACCAAAACAAATCGGGGAGAACTTGAAAAGGCATTGCAATATTTTTACAATACAAAAGACCAGCAAAAAATAAAAGCCATAAATTTTTTAGTTTCCAATATGGATATTCATGCCTCCGAAACATACTATTGGTCAGATAGCAGTGGGAACAAAATACCTTTTGATGAATTTAAATACCCGGACTTTTCATCTTCAATAAAATCATTTGACTCATTAAAAAGAGAATATATTAAAATTCATCCTGTGCCTCAACATATTCCAGACATAGATACCATAAAAGCAAACTTTCTTATTGATAATACTGAAAAAGCATTTACAGCATGGAAAACCTCACAATTAAAAAATACCAGTTTCGAAAATTTCTGTGAATACATACTTCCTTACCGAATAAGCGTAGAGCCTTTGCAATCATGGAGAGCTTCTTACAATAGTAAGTATACATTCATTTTAGATAGTGCAAAAAACAAACCCTTTGACAGCACATTAAAATATATAATTGCAGACATTAACAGGTGGTTTACCTGTACCTATAATCTGGAAGAAAGAAAAGAGCCTCTACCAAGATTGGGCGCATTACAATTATTAATGCGAAAAAAAGGACTTTGCGAAGATGTTGCAGATTTATCTGTTTTTAGTTTGCGTTCTATCGGTATCCCTGCTACAGTTGATAATGTTCCTTATTGGGCAACATCAACCGGAGGGCATTTTTTAAACACGGCATTTAATAATCAAAATAAATCTGTTCCCTTCGATGTACTATTAAAGTCTGATAGTTTAAATGAGTTCATACGTGAACCTGCAAAAGTTTTACGTACAACTTTCAGTAAACAAAAAAATACCCTTGCAAGTATTATGGCTCCAGATAGTATTCCTGCCGGAATGCTCCGTACTCAAAACTATATAGATGTAACAGATCAATATTGGAAAACTAAAGATTTAACCTGCCCATTAGTGAAAATAAAAAATCAACCCAAAATTGTGTATGCCTGTGTATTAAATGGATCTAAATGGCGGCCCGTCTGGTGGGCAAAAGCTGATAGCAATAATACGTTATTCACCAACCTATGTATGGGAGCTGTTTACCTGCCCATGTATTATAAAAATGGCAAATTAGGAGCAGCAGGCTACCCGATAGCATTAGGCAATAATAAAACTGTTGTATTGCAGCCAGATACCATCAACACACATAGCATTACAATAAAAGAATTAGAAAATTATTTGCTGTTTCGCCCCAATAAAAAATACCGGCTTGTGTACTGGAAAAAAACAAACTGGGAAATTATAGGTCAGCAAACAACAGATCAAACAACCAAAGAACTTCTATTTGAAAATGTTCCCAAAAATGCCTTGCTGTTATTAATCCCAGAATTTAGTAAGCACAAAGAGCGACCATTTATAATAACAGATGAAGGGCAGCGATTATGGTGGTAATTACAATCAACAATAACTATTAATAAAAAAATATCACTCACAACCAAAACTATAAATAATGAAAGCAAGAATTTTATCAATCCTTTTAATCAGCTTTGGATTGCTGCCAATTCTCAGTAAAGCACAACTATTCAACTTTACGTTTGGTACCGTCAACACATCTACTTGTGTTACTCCAGGCAACGCTGTAACAGTTGCAAATGCCAATGTCACCCCTATCACCCGAACAGGACCAACCGGTTTTACCTGTAATGATGGCACTAATTGTTTTAATACAAAAGGCTGGTCAACTGCTGCAATAAACCTAAATCAATACCTCGAAGTTACTGTTACACCCAATGCCGGTTATCGGATTAATATAACATCAGTAAACATAAATGCTTCCAAAAGTAGTTCCACGGGGCCGGATAGTGCAAGAATAGCACACAATGGCTCTGGAAACTTTACAACAATATTTAGAAATTTTGCACCATCTACAAGTGCTACAAATATTAACTGGAATAATTTTGTACCCGTTACAACATCGGGTAGTATTAGTTTTAGAATTTATGGATGGCGGGCAGGTTCATCAGCAGGCACTATGCGCCTAGGTAGTTTTGCTTTGTACGGAACCATTTCACTCATTCCTGTACCAACTTTAGCCGATAGTTTGCTAAGCCTTACCTCAGCAACGCTAAAAGAAATTCCACTGGTATTACGATATAAAGACACACTTGCGCTAACGTTAGCACAGCAAAGGGCGTTGGTAAATTGTAGCGATACTATAAAAGCTGCCGCTGCAAATCTGTACAATCAAAACCCATCAGGCAGGTATCCATTTGCAATATCCGAAGGTAATGGAGTACAGTCTATACTGAATACTGGTCAATATGCTTTGCTGCTTGGCATAAAAAATAACCTCGGTTACAACCGTACCACCAGCAGTTATATGGCTAACAGAGAATTGTTTCTTGCCATAAAGTATAAAGATTCTATTGGTTTTAATACTACTCAAACCAACAACCTGCTATTAGCTTTTGATAGCATTCGCCGCAGTGCTTCCAGTTATGTCAACATCCATCCCAGTCAATATTATAATTATAAATCTGCAGACAGCCTCGTAATAAAAAATAACCTTACCCCTGCCCAGATTCAAACATTAAAAGATATACGCACCGGAGTATATTTTGAGTCGAAAGCAAGCTTCATTTCTCAGTTTGCCTTGGCAATTAAATTTCAGGATAGTATAGGAATTAACTCTAGTCAACTAGCAGCAATTAAACTATGTTACGATTCATTAAAGCAAATTCAAAAGGATAGCGCAAACTCAGCGATAAGATTTGATGGAAGAGCTTTTGAAAGCAGCAGGCTAAATAATATCCTTACTTCACTACAATACACTTTACTCTTAGTATTAAAAAATAAGGCAAAAGCAAAAGTGTTTGCATTAAACGATTGGAAGGAAATAGAACTAAGAGGGATAACCGGAAATTTTAATAAAGACAGTTCCATAAATATTCTCACAAATTTTTACATAGCAAGGGAAAGTACTTACAACCGCTACCAGCATGATAAAATAAAGCAAAGTGAATTAATAAAGTATCTGTATGCTAATAAACCAAGAGTATTAAATGCTTTATTCCATGCAAGGCGCAATCCTGATAATAATACACAGGGACAGGGTTATCAATGGTAAGTAAAATATCAAACTCAAATAGTAAAATTAACCGTCAATTATTTATGCATTCTTTAGGGTAAATAAGTAAACTATTAAATTATTTTCAAATGATAAAAAAAATAAATGCTGCATTACTGTTTCTACTTTGTCAAAGCAGTTTTGCACAAATAAAAATAACTGATACTTCAATTTTAAACCCTAAAATCCGGATTGCCCAGAAATATATGCAAGGAACTAATTCTGATAGGAAAAAAGCAGTAGAAATATATTGGCAGTGTGCTAAACAAGGCAGTGTAAAAGCATGGTACAGGCTTGGGGTAATATACAAATATGCCATGGCAGAAGAACTTGATTACAAAAAATCTTATGAGTGTTTCCGCAAGTCTGCAGAAATGAATTCGCCATCTGGCATATACTATACAGGTTATATGCTTCATAAAGGACTAGGCTGCACACAAGATTATAAAAAAGCATGCGAATATTTTAAACTTGGAGCAAACAGAGGTGAGCGAGGCTGTATGTATTTATTGGGAATCAGCTATCGTAATGGTTATGGCGTTTCGCTAAATATAGATAGTGCAAGATACTGGCTTATAAAATCTGCAGAGAAAGGCTACAATTACGCCAAAGAAGAATTGTTGGAAAAGAAGCCAGAGAATAATAATACTTCCGTTGACTTAATACAAAAAATTGAAGCTGTAAAAAAAATTTTAGCACCTAAAGCCAATGCGATAAATAAATATACAAAAATAGAAACCAGCGTTGCTGCAAGCGACTTAGAGGGCATATATAAAGGATATTTAGTTAAATACGATTGGAGCGGAACACATGTAATTGATGTTACACCTCTATCCCTTCAATTAAATTATTATAATAAAATAATTTCTGGTGTATGGCAAGAAGCAGGTATGGATAGTTTAAAAATCCCTATACAGGCAATACTTACCAAAAGAGAAGGGCTGGTATTTGACAGTATGCAATACAGAAAAGCAGATCATTACAACAAAAGGAATCCATTAAGATATATTTTCAAAAGTGCAGCTTTGCAATTATTAAAGGCTAACGATACAAATTACCTAATTGGTAACCTTAATTTGTTCGTCCCAATATTTCAGGAACCCGAAAAACCGTTTAAGGTAGTATTGATACAAACTGCAAAGGGCACAAATGAAAATCCCATTGATTTTGTAAATAATGATGGTAGCCCCATTAAAACACTTTTAAAATTGAAGGGTTATCCAAATCCATTTACCACAATCGTTAATGCAGAATTTAAATTATTAAAAACTTCAAAAGTTTATACACAAATAATTACAGTAGATGGTAAATTAGTTTACACAACACCAGTGGTAACATTGGCAGCAGGCAGTTATGCTTTGCCTTTGCAGCCTCCGGTTCCAAAAGGTCAATACTTTTTGAGGCTATACTACGACAATCAAGTACAAACCACTCAAATTAATAAACTATAATTTTTAAAAAAATTAAAAATGGAGTTAATAAAAAAAGTATTAGTAATATGCTTGTTTCTGCTAAATATATTGCCATGGACGCAAAATTCGGCCGTTGCACAAAATCCAGGTACGGAATATGAACCAAAAGATCATGGTTCATACATCGTTTGGAGTATGGACGATAATGGAGAATATCTACCTGATTATGGTCATCCGGTATATGAAGTTCCTCCAGGCGGCATTATAATTACAGATAATGATAATTCTAACACCGATCCAAATTTGCAAAATAATGAGGATTCTCCATACGAAGATGATGATACGAATGGAATACCAAATTGGATGGATGACTTCTGGGATATTGACCATGATGGTATAAATAATATAGATGATCCTGATTTTGATAATGATCAGGATGGAATACCAAATAGGGATGATCCTCAGTGGCCCCCAAATCAAACAGACCCTTGTAATGATGCACAACCTCTTATAAGTAAGGCAAATAATCTTTCCCAAAATAGTAGTTACACAACAGCTCTAAATGATATTCAGACAGCTGCATCTAATGATATGAATGGGGTAAAGGAACATGCAATTACTTTTGGCAAAGATGCAAGTAATAATGTAACAACATCTCCAATGAGTAATAGCGGATCGACGACAAATGGAACCGTAAATACAAATTGGCCAGGCGGGTTTGCAGACTTGCATAATCATCCAAACGACATTCCTCCATCTCCTGGTGATTTATATCAGCTTATTACTGTCAATCAAAATCATACTGGTTACGACACAAGAATGGTTGTAACCCAAAGTGGGGCAGTATATGCACTTGTAATTATTGATTTAACTGCTGCAAATTCCTTTTTGGCAGAAAATTCTCCTATTGACCGTGGTTTTGGGCCTGACTTTTCTGATGTCATTTATACAGTCTTTGATAATGTGAAAGATTATTCAATTGGTACTTTGGGATTCAATAATCTGATTGCAGAAGAAATGGGTATGGCGTTTGTACTGGACAAATATTCATCTGGTATGGCATTGCTAAAACAAGATACAAACGGAAATTTTATAAGACTTCGTACAGAATCTAATACAATCAATGGTAACACAACGTATACTCAAAACAATTGTCAATAGAATAATATGAAAAGGATAGTAAAATTAAGTATCGGAATTTTAAGTATTTGTTCTCTTTATGGTTGCCATACATCATATCTAATGAAAAAAATAGAGGATGTCAAAAATATAGAAGTAAAAAAAGACTATTTTGTAAATAAACCGGTAATAGAACTTTTAAATAGAATTAAACCAGCTATTAAATTGGTTTCAGTACGTTCTGGTTGGGCAGAGCAAGCGGGATATTTTGTATTTAAGTTTGTTGATTCCGTTGAAGAAAAACAATATAACAAAGAAGGAAAACTTTCACCCCGAATCAGAGTTTTTGTAAAGGAATCTTTTGAATGGGATTTTGAAAAAAGACCAAAAGGGAAACAATTTATTTGGACAAAATCAGATGAAGAAAGATATGGAAATCTTACAATAATAGATTTAATTACGTCCGGTGGAGTAATAAAATAGTTTAACGACTTACACTACGTATCTCGACTGACAGTCAATGCAGTTAAAAAAGTTAGAAAATATGTAAAAACCAAACCTTTGATAAATAGCACAGCCTTTATAATAGATAAATACAACGCAGGTGTAGCATTATTAAAGCAAGATAATGATGGTAATTTAAAAGATTAGTAACCACAGAAAATATTAATGCCAACGGAAACAAAACTTACACTGCAAACAATTACCCGTAAAATAAAAAATTATGAAAAATTCATTTGTATTTCTTTGCCTGGTGATTATAGTTACTTTATGCTGTACGCACAAACTAATGAAAACTGTGAGCGATATAAAAAAATTGAAACTAATAAAGCAGGGTTTATTGGGCAACCACTAAAAAGTTTATTGATACAAATATCCCCCAAAATAAAATTTGTATATGGAAATCCTGAGAACAGATATCGAAGGAGTATTGGGGACACCTATTTAAAGTTTCATTTTTTTGATAAAAAAGAAGCCCAAAAGTTGTTTAGTACTAATCATACCCCAACAGGTTTAATAGTTGAATTGGTATCTGATGAAAATAACCATCATAAACCTTTGCCTAAAGGAGGATTAAATGAATGGACAAAAGAAAATACAAAAGAATATGGAGATATGATTATTCAAAATATAAGGGTAGTGGGAGAAAACTGATGGTTATTATTTCTCCTCCTTGGTTCTTGGTACACGAAACGAATGCAAACATAATCATCCTATGCATTCGTGTGCCACCAACGCAGGCGTAGGAGGTTGTTGCAAAAAAAATATTATAGTATTGCAACGCAAGTGAGAAATTATTAGTTCTCAAAACTTCCTTACCTTAGTACAAATATTTTAAAATTAAAACCAACGATTATGCCATCAACATCCGAAACCGGCCATGCCAAAAATGTTGCCAACCTCGAAGATTTAATTTCATTTTGTAATGGCTACGGCGTCACTTACAACCCGTCAAAAGCAGCTCTCAAAATTGCAGCATTACAAATACTATTTACCAGCGCACAAAATACAATCAATACTGTTAAGTCAACACAAACGGCATTTAACAATGCAACCAACAAAAGAATTGAAGCATTCAAAATCTTAAAATCGCTTGCAACAAAAATCATCAACGCATTAGATGCAACAGATGCTGCTGCACAAACAGTAAAAGATGCAAAAACAATCAATAGAAAAATACAAGGGCAAAGAGCAAGCACGCCAAAAACAACACCACCGCCAACAGACGGTTCAACACCACCGCCTGATAAAACAATTTCTACCAGCCAGCAGAGTTACGACCAGTTGATAGAACATTTCAGCAAGCTCATTGAGTTGCTTACATCCGATAGTAATTACAAACCTAACGAGGCAGAATTAACAGTTGGCGCCACTCAAACCAAATTAGCAGAACTCAAATCAGCAAACACCGCCGTTGTAAATAGCTATACCGCTTGGAGCAACAGCCGCATTGAAAGAAACAACATATTATATAATCCTCTTACGGGGTTAGTCCCAACTTCCCTCGATGTGAAGAAATATGTAAAATCCATCTCCGGCGCAACCAGCCCCCAATTCAAACAAGTAAGCGGACTGGAATTTAAAACCCGTAAAGATTAAACCAGTTGGACTCGGCATTTTATTCAAGTACCCTGCGGACAGGGTACTTTTACTATCAGCCAGTTTCCTTTTTACGCCGTCTTTGGTAGCATTACGGCTGGACACTGTATAATTATTTATGGCTCTTTAATAACTTCTTTCGACACGTTAATTTCTTACCTTGGCTTTAACAAAACTACCGATGGCGTTTTTAATTATTCCTTTGGCGTTGACATAATTACAGCCGTATTTAACAAATATATCATTGGCTTAGACACCTTTTGCTTCGGCAAAAGCAATACCTTTTTCGGCAGCAACAACATCATGGGCAGATACAACAATTTTGAGCAGACATTAAAATAATAGAAAGACATCAATCTCTGCTAAAACACCTACACCCTGTAATTTAGCCGATGCAGCAAATGAAGCACATGGGGCTGGCGCACAAAACCTACGCCGCAGAAGCCAACCAGCCCCAAGAGCTTCATTTGCCCCAAACTTCAAGGGCAACACCCCAAGTAATAGCAAGCAGTTTACTGCTCAACACTTCGACAGGGCAGCATACAACATGGGTATTGCTACAAGTGCGGCTTGACGTTGTATCAATGGGCATTTTATCGCTATCAACATCAGCCGGGCAGGACAAGCAACGTTGGGCTTTTGTTTGTTAACTTTTACTTTTTTATCTTTAATCAGCAGCGGTTCCGGGCAGG
The DNA here is from genome assembly GCA_043789265.1 of Chitinophagaceae bacterium. Classification (GTDB taxonomy): domain Bacteria; phylum Bacteroidota; class Bacteroidia; order Chitinophagales; family Chitinophagaceae; genus Ferruginibacter. The sequence goes on along the minus strand of JAYWIB010000310.1, from coordinate 133 downwards.
ACAAGCAATGAATTCCACACCTGCAGCAATACCTGTCCGTTAAGTGCAAGCTCGTTTCAATAAAAAAGTTATAGTATTTTGCTTGTTAGTTTCTGCTCAGTAATTGCATTGCATTTTTTTGGTTAGTCACTTT
>JAYWIB010000309.1:0-11058 GCA_043789265.1 Chitinophagaceae bacterium | reverse complement strand
CGCTGGACTGGTTTACTATTTTAGAAAGTGTGAAGAAAACAAACCGCCTCGTAATAGTTGAAGAGCAATGGCCTTTTGCATCGGTATCATCTGAAATTACCTATCGCATACAAAAGGAAGGCTTCGATTACCTGGATGCACCCATCCGGCGCATTACATCGGCCGATGCACCAATGCACTATGCACCCAATCTGGTGGCGGCATACCTGCCGGATATACCCCGTACGGTAAAGCTGGTGAAAGAGGTTATGTATCTCAAGAGATAGTACTTATGATAAGTATAGAATAAAAAAGGTTTGAACAGTCAGACCTTTTTTTTATGTATTCAATTGAAGTTATCTGTTAAAAAAAGTAAAAAGCAAACAGCATGTATGTATTTCCTGATTTTCATTGCATCTATATAAAAAATTCAAACAATAAAAAAATGAAAAGATTACTACTGGCTTCAATAGCCCTGACACTCATGGTACCTGCACAGGCGCAGGAAAAAATCACCGAACGCACCATCACCGTTACAGGTGCTGCCGAAAAAGAAGTGGTACCCGATGAAATTCACGTGAATTTTGAAATGGATGCCGCTAAATCAAAAACTGGTTTTGATTTGGACAGTACCCGGGCAGAATTTTCGAATGCCGCCGATAAAGCAGGCATACGCAGGGACAATATATCTGTGGCAGGTTACGATTTTTTTGATACCGAATGGTACCGGTGGCGCCATATAAGACCCGAACAGGAAACAGCTGTAACATTTTCTGTAAAGTTTGATAACAGCAGCCAGATAAATAAATTCATTGGTATGCTTAATAAAAAACGCATACGCAATATTTACATAGCTAAAACGGCTTACAGCAAAGCCACAGAGCTGCGTAGAGAATTAAAAATAATGGCAGTAAAGGCAGCAAAAGAAAAGGCCATGTATCTGGCTGAAGCTGTTGATGAAAAAATTGGCAAGGCGCAAACTATCCGGGAAATAAATAACAACGATCTGCCTTTCAATCCATATGTGCAAAGCCAATATAGCAATAAAATGGCGGAAGCAAATGAGCAAACTCAAAATACAGATTTCAAAAAGATAAAACTGCGATTTGAAATGGAGGCTGTTTTTTTAATCCAGTAATCATAATTTAACCAATTAAACTACAATGGCCATCTGCTAATGCAGATGGCCATTGTATATATCTTTCAGGTATAATATTTATGAAACCATTTTATTTCCTTCGTAATTGTAATTGTACAATTCTGCTTCACTGTCTGTATTAGCCGAAAGCATATAGCCCAGCGAAGGAAGGGATAATTTTATATTATTAACCGGCAAAGTGTCAGTGGCATATGATGACTGCTCATTGACAGTGCGGATAAAAGTATGAACGTTTACATCAATTTTTTCCAGTGCAATATTGGTATGATTGTTTGTAAAATGCTTCAATCCTTTTACCTCTGCATCTTTTATTACAGCGGGCTTGCCAAGCCAGTAAATAAAATTTATTACATCAGTCGTCTGGCGGATGTACCTCATTTCTGCTTCTGTAGTATATACAAAAACAAAAGAAGGAAACAAGGGCTGATAAAACAATTTTCTCCTGTTGCCGGAATAGTTGGTTACCCTGTTCAGCGGACAAAAGCTGTCAATTTTTTTTCTTGTTAATAACGCAGCTACTTTCAGTTCACAATGCTGTTTAGTATACACTGCATACCAATTTTTTTTCATGTTGAAAATTTTTGATAGAAAATATGCAGCCTTTCAATGGATGTTTGAGCTAAGTTTTCATAAGACATTGCATAACAACATTGCGTTGCATGCTGAGAATTTTATTATAGGATAACAAAAATATTGTAAGAAGAACAAGTATTAATTTATTATACCAGCGCCTTCTTTTCTTTTTTTGTTTTTATCTTTTTTCCATAAACATAATCATAGCCGTAGCCATAATTATTTTTAAAGAACCCCCTGGTTTTTACACCATTGAAAATAATGGCAGGGTTTTTTAGAGGATTAACTTTATTGTTTTCATCTATTCGCTTTACAACCATTTTTGGAGTGTACTTATGTCTCACTACATACAGGGTGGCATCGCACAGGGAAGAAAGCATATATGCATCTGTAATTAGAACAACTGGTGCGGTATCAATAATTACCAAATCATATATACCCTCAAGATACGAAATTAATTCCTGTACTTTACCATTTTCCAGTAACTCGGATGCATCCTGCTGCAGATTACCTGATGTAATAAACGAAAGGTTCTCATTTATTTGAGTGTCATTGATAATCTGGTCTGCCTTTTTATCACTTATCAGGTAATCACTAACACCGGGCTTATCATCCATTCCAAAAATATTGCTAAGCGATGGATTGTGTAAATCCATATCCACGAGTACTACCTTTTTTCCTGTCATAGCCAGACTTGTTGCCAGGTTAGCAGCTACAAAACTTTTTCCTTCTTCTGGCAAGCTGGAAGTAACCAGTATTTTTTTATGGTAAGAGTCAATACCCAAAAATAGAAGTGAGACCCTTATTTTACGAAACTCCTCAGCAATAAAACTTCTTTTTCCGGATTCTACTACCAGCACCTTATCAGATTTGTTATAGGCAATTTCACCAATTACAGGTATCTGCGTTAATGACTCAATTTCTTTACGGTATAATATTTTGCTGTTAAATAATTCTTTGGCGCTTATCAGCAGTACGGGTACCAGTAAGCCCAATATAGCTGCTGCCACATAAATCAGCATTTTTTTCGGACTTACAGGATCTCTCGAAGACTGTGCATAATTTACTACCCTGCTGTCAGATAAGGTAGAGGCGAAAGACAACTGACTTTCTTCCCGCTTCTGCAATAAAAATTGATAGATGGCACTTTTTATTTGCTGATCCCTGCTTATTTCAAGTAACTGCTTTTCTTTTTGCGGAATGTAATTCAATAGTGAATTGTATTTGCCACTGGTGCTGGCAAGGTTGCCCCTGCTTAGCTGAAGATTTTTTCGCTGATTTTGAATATTGGTAACAATGTTGGGCTTAATTTTATTAAGCTGCTCTTTTAACGTAAGCAGCATAGGGTTATTTTCTGCTACTGTCTTTCTCATCCTTTCATACTCCATTTGAGCATTGTTGTAGCTGCTTACCAGTTGAGAAAGATTAGGGTCATTTAGACCCATTGAGGAAGGTGCGATACCAGCATTGTTATCGCTGGCGCTTACATATCTTTCCAATTCATCAAGTACGGATAACTGCACATTTACTTCACCCAGTTTATTGTTGGCACTGCTTACACTTTCCAGGTAAAGATTGCCCTGCGTACCCAGTTCCACGGCATTGTTTCCAGCCTTATATTTTTGCACTTTTCTTTCAATTGAATCGAGGTCGCCAGATACTACTGCCAGCCTTTTTTCAATGGAAGCCAATGTGTTTTTTACAAGAGTGTTTTTTTCGGACACTGCAGCCGCATTGTAAAAATGAATAAGCTCATTTAAAACATCTTCTGCCTTTTCCGGTACATCATCCCTGAAAGATAAATTCAGAACGCTCGCCATTTTACTTACCGGCTCCACCTTTAGGGCTGCAAGTTTTCCCTCAGTAACATTTTTTGTTTGAATAAGACTGAAGTAAAGTGGTTTGGCGCCCGCCGTAGAGATATCATAATTTGGGTTAGGCACAAATCGTAATGTGCCATACGGTGTTTTTACCCACGTATTTATGGCACAGCTAAAATTTTTATTTAAAATAACTGTGGCTTTATTTTTATCATAAGTAAAATAAATTTTCTTTGCCTGATTTAAAGAATCAGGATTAGGTGACTCTACTAACACAGGCGAAGTAGTGTATGCAGGCTCTGTTTTTATTTTGCCCTCCTGCGATACAGGAGCATACAGGCGCAGCTTACGTACCACGTTATCCATTATTGATCTTGACTGTAAAACTTCCGTTTCATTTTCAATGATTTTATTGGTATTGATCATATCAATAGATTCCATTTCTTTACTGTAATCATCGCCTTTTTTCTGATCTTTAATTACCAGGGTTGCTGTGGCTTCATACTTAGGTGTGGAGTATCGTAAATAAAAGAAAGCCGCTCCCAGTGCAAGGGATAAGCATACTAAAAAGGCCGGCCAGTAAGCCAGGTAGCCAGCTACAATTTGCCCAAGCTGGTTGTCATCAGCAGGCTTTACAAATTTGTTTTGATTCGTTTGCATTTCTGAATAAGTATTGGGTTTGGATTATCTGTTTCGTACCAGTGTTACCACTACTAATGAGGCTAGCGACAGTATACTGAGTGTAGTAGGTAATATTACCCTGTTGCGGCTTACACTGGATACCTTATCCTTATTGGTTTCTACATATACCACGTCATTGGGCTGAAGGTAATAATAAGGTGAGGAAACAATAAAGTTTCCATCATTTAAATTGAGCCGCCGTACTATTTTTTTCCCCTCTGACTCACGGATAAGCAGTACGTTTTCCCTGTTACCATATATAGTAACATCGCCTGCAAGGCCCAGTGCTTTCAAAAGAGAAATGCGTTCATTGGGAACCGTAATTACTGTTGGCCGCCCTACTTCACCAACCACTGTTACTTCAAAATTTAATAACCTTACAGTAACGATAGGCTCAAGGAGCAATTTTTTATCATTGATAAGCCTGGTAATATTTTCTTTTATTTCTCTTTTCGTAAAACCTGCTGCCTTTACATTCCCCAGCAGCGGCATTTGAATATTTCCATCCGTATTAACAAGATAGCCGGTATAAGCACTATTGGATCCTGTAGCAGTGGACGCATTAATGCTGAAAGTATTATTTATATTAAATATTTTAGAAGCTTCCTCACTTAGGCTTGTAACTTGAATACTAAGGATGGCATTTTTTTGAATGATGGTTTCATTTTCTGCAGCGCCATTGGAACTTACCGTGGTATCCTTCATATTATAGAAGTAAATAGATTTTTGCGTGGTGGTGCAGGATACAATGCTTAAAGAAATGAGGGATAGTACAAAAAATAGTTGTCTGGATGTAGCCATAATGTTGTTTTTATAATTATTGTGCTGGATAATAATTATAGATTAAACGATAAATTTTACATAATATTTCAGGATTTGCCAAAGGCATACACCCTGCATATCTTCATATGCCAGAGAGGAATTGTTCTTAGGAGAGAGGAGTTCAGTGGTTATCTTGTTCGCAAAACAATATTTTTTCAAAAGGATTGGAACAAGTGTGTTACAATTTTAAAACCATTGTAAAAAGAGGTGTAAAAGTAATTGAATGAACCCAGATATCCAAGACTGGTATATTTTTTTAAAGACCATTCAGCCATGCGATGGCTTTCTTAATGGTGCTGTCCTTTTTATTTAATATTTCATAAAGGCCTTCATTTCGCCATATTTGCCGGGCTATGGATGATTTTACCTGCAGCATAAAGCACTCTTTTTCCCTTTCTGATATTTTATTCAGGAGTACGGAATCTTTGACTGCCATGGTTTCAAATGCGTTCCAATCTTCGTTGGTAAGCCAGAAACGGGCATTAAAATCTGAGGGGTTTTTGTAAATTTTTAGTGCTTCACCATGCTGCAACTGGTATAGGTAAGCATAGTCACCAAATATTCCTCTAGTATATGCTTTGCTGGCAAGCGGATTGAATGCTATAGTATCGGCAGGCACAAATATGTCGGGAGAAATGCCTCCGCCGCCATATACCAGGCGCCCCTTTTTTGTTTTATATACTTTAGCCTCATCGTCTTTAAATGAGTCGGCATTGTTCATTTCGCCATCATGATACCGGTTGGTAATTTCATTGAAGTAGGCTTTTTCGCCATTTTTATAAGATCGTTGTATGCTTCTTCCCACAGGCGTATAATATCTTGCTACAGTCAGCCGCAGGGCGCTGCCGTCACTCAGGTCGTACTGTTCCTGCACAAGCCCCTTTCCAAAAGTTCGTCTGCCCATTACTGTTGCCCTGTCCCAATCCTGCAGCGCCCCTGCCAGTACCTCAGCAGCACTGGCAGATCCTTCATCTGTAAGTAAAACCAAATCTCCCTGTTCAAAAAGCCCAGGCTTTTTACAGCGGTATTCTTTTTTTGGTAAGTGTATTCCCTCTGTATAGGTTATTAGTTTGTCACCGTCTAAAAATTCATCAGCTATAGCAGTGGCTTCATCCAACACGCCTCCGCCATTGCCCCGCAAATCAAGAATTAATTTTTTTAACCCATTTTTTTGCAATGACTCCAGTGCCTTCATAAAATCACGGTAACTAACCTGTGTAAATTTATTCAGCCTGATGTAACCAATATTATTTTGTATAATATAGCTGGCATCCACACTGCTCACAGGTATCATGCCACGGGAAATAATAGCTGTTTTTTGCCCGCCGTTTCTTAAATAAGTAATTGTAACCTTGCTGCCTGCACTGCCCTTCAGTATCTTTTTTATTCTTTCAACAGCCAATTTTTTTCCTGCAACAAGGCTGTCGTTTATTTTTATAAAGCGGTCACCGGTAACTAATCCGGCTTTATATGCTGGCCCGTCAGGTACTACATTTAACACATGCATTGTATCATTCAGTATGCTGAACTCAATGCCAATGCCATAAAAACTTCCGGCAAGTTCTTCATTTGCTTTTTCCAGTTCCTCCGCAGGAATAAATATTGAATGGGGATCCAGCTTACCCAGCATGGCAGAAATGGCGGTGTCCGTCAGCCCGTTCAGCTCTACCTTATCCACGTACTTATTTTTTATTAAATCCATCACCTCCTGCAGGGAATGTGATTTATCGAGCGAAAAAAATTTTTTGCCCGGCATGGCATCTCTCAGCTTATAACCCAGCAGCATACCTGCAATAAGGGTGATGCTGAATAAAAGCGGCAGCCATACTTGTACTTTCCTGTTCATACGTTCACTTATGGCAGCGAAAATAAATGAATTATAATAAAATGGACGGCTGCTTTTTTAATTGGTAAAATGCACCGATTGAAGGCGTAATACTTGTTTAAAATAATACAATGCGGCAGATGTAGTTATTGTTCCGGCAGGTTTTTTTCTTTTTCTTTGTTACACTAAATTGTAATTAACTTCAGCTAATAAAAAATACAATGGCAATAAAACTGATTGCAGACAGTGGCTCTACCAAAGCAGTTTGGTGTTTGATGGATGGAGTTAAAAATAGAAAAATTATCACACAGGGTATCAGCCCATATTTTCTCAATCAGCAGCAGGCAGAAGAAATACTTGAGAAAGAACTGAAACCAAAAGTAAAAAATTCTGCACCGGATGAAATCTGGTATTATGGTACCGGCTGCAGCAATCCTGCCAATGTATTGTTGATAAAGAGAGCGCTTCAAAAAACTTTTCCTGCTGCAAAAATTACAGTGGATCATGATTTAATGGGAGCAGCAAAAGCATTGTGCGGTACGGATAAAGGCATAGCGTGTATACTGGGTACGGGGTCAAATTCCTGCTATTACAATGGCAAAAAAATAATGAAAAACAGTCCGGGTCTGGGCTTCATTCTGGGCGATGAAGGCAGCGGTGCCAGCCTCGGAAAAAAAGTGCTGCAATATTATCTGTACAATACTTTCGATCCAGACCTGATGGACAGGTTCAACGCTGCATACAATACCACTTCAGTGGAAATACTTGAAGCCGTATACAGGCAACCATTACCCAACAGGTATCTTGCTCAATATGCTGCTTTCCTTGCAGAAAACAGGGGTCATTTTATGATTGAAAATATTATCGAAGACAGCTTCAATGATTTTTTCTTTAACCATATCTGTAAGTACAAAGAAAGCTGGACACTCCCCATTCATTTTATCGGCAGCGTGGCATATGGGTTTAAAGATGTATTAAAAGATCTCTGCCAGTCCTACGAACTGCAGTTGGGTAAAGTAATGAAGAGCCCAATGGACGGGCTAGTAAAATTTCACAACACGTAATCCATGTCAGCATCATTTAAAAGCATAACAGAATCAACTTCTCCATACCGCCACCTGCAAAAAATGCCTGTAGCAGCATTGCTTAAGCACATGAATGAAGAAGATAAAAAAGTAGCGGATGCGGTAGCGAATGCATTGCCTGCCATTGAAGCTGTTATTAAAATAACGGCCGGTAAAATGCTGGCAGGCGGCCGCCTTTTTTATATAGGTGCAGGTACCAGCGGAAGGCTGGGAGTATTGGATGCAAGTGAGTGCCCGCCCACTTTTGGCGTGCCTGCCGGTTTGGTAAATGGAATTATTGCCGGCGGCAATAAAGCATTGACTGCCGCCGTGGAAATGGCAGAAGATGATACCGGGCAGGGATGGAAAGATTTGCAGAAAGCGCATGTAAGCAGTAGCGATGTAGTAATTGGCATTGCCGCCAGCGGCACCACACCGTATGTATTGGGAGCGTTAGAATGTTGCAATGCAAACGGTATCATTACGGCCGGTATAAGTTGCAATCCCGGTTCTCCGCTTAGCAAGCTGGCAGCATATCCCATAGAAGTAGTGGTGGGGCCCGAATTTATTACAGGCAGCACAAGGCTTAAAAGCGGCACTGCACAAAAATTAGTGCTGAATATGATATCCACTTCCGTTATGATTCAATTGGGCAGGGTAGAAGACAATAAGATGGTGAACATGCAGTTGACAAATGAAAAATTAATAGACAGGGGCGTAAAAATGCTGATGGAAAAATCAGGCATAAGGAATTATGAAACTGCAAAAAAAATGCTGCTGCAGCATGGCAGTGTTAAGAAATCTTTACAAAGGCGGCAGCGATAAAATATTCTTGTTTTTTAACCGCTGCTGCTGTAATTTACAAATAAAAAAAATGCTTTTATGAAACACAAAATTTTACTTTCAGCCTCCCTCGTTTATTTTTCTCTTGCTTCCTTTGCACAACACAGCAATAGCAGGGCATATGCCATCACCGGCAAGCCCACCAATAATTTTTTATGGGCCGATATTAAACAGATTGATGTAAATACCGGAAAAGTTATCCGCACATGGTTTGATGCAAATAAAACTGCTTTTATTACCGACGGGCAGCAACTTAAAACCACCTATGCACAACGGGACAATCCTACCGGATTTGGTGTAGCAGCATGTGCATTGGATACAAGACACAACAGGCTTTACTTTGCACCCATGCATTTTTCCGATATCCGGTTTTTAGATCTCAGCAAATCAAAAGCAAACTTTACCACCATTAGCAAAAATGTAATACCGTTCACAGCAAAGTATCTGCCGGAAGAAAGCCAGTTATCACGGATGGTGTTTGCTGCTGACGGCTATGGCTATGCGCTTTCAAATGATGCACAGCATTTTATCCGGTTTACTACCGGAAGAAAACCAGTAGTGGAAAACCTTGGCAGTTTAACTGATGCAGCCACAAATAAAGAAATATCTGTACACAGTAAAATAACCGGCTGGGGTGGAGATATGGTGGCAGATGCATTTGGAAAACTGGTAATAATATCTGCCAGTCACCATATATTTTCTGTAGATGTAAGTAGCAAAGTGGCCACTTATACCGGCACCTTATCCGGCCTGCCTGCTAACTACACCACCAATGGCGCTATGGTAGATGATGAAGGCAATATGATTGTAAGCAGCGCCAATGTTTTTGATGGGTTGTACAGGGTGGATATGAAAAATTTTACCACGGCAAAAATTACCGGCACTGAAAATACGTACAATGCATCTGACTTAGCCAATGGCAATTTTTTATTACAAAAAGAAGCAGATAACATTGCCCGGTTTGATTTAATAAAACCCAGTTTTAATTTTGACAAACAAACTGCCGGAAGAATTTATCCCAACCCTGTAACCAATGACGAATTCAGGGTGTTTTTTAATAAGCAATTGCCGGGGCGCTACACCGTTATCATTACCGATTTATCCGGTAAAGCCATTCAGACAAAATTAATTAACCTGTCTAAAGGAAGCCAGGGAGAAGCAGTGCGGCTTGCGCAAAAAATGCCTAAAGGAACATTTTTTGTAAAAGTATTAAATGAAAAAAAGCAACTCACCTTTTCTGAAAAGCTCATAATTCTTTAATGGTTATATGGGTTGATAAGATGGAGGCTGCACTTGTCGCAGCCTCTTTTTTTATGCCTGCACTTTCAGCTTCTTTTACTGTTAATTTGTTTGCTTTGCATGTGTTTATTTGCGTTCATCTGCTAATTTTGTCTGCAGATAAGTCAAGCTGTGCTCATGAAATATTATTATTTATATGCAGGATATAGAACCATATTATAACTGGCGGCATCTGTATGCTGCAGAAGATGATGAGCATTCACCGTTTTTTGGCCGCACCTATAGCGAGTTTGAATTTTCTCAAACCGTTTATAATTTTTATATCCATCCGCAGTGGGACGAATTTGGCAGCCGTACGTTATACATGAAAATTATTTTTGCCGATTACGATTTGAATTATGTAATCATCGAACTGCTGGGCGAATGGAATGATGCAATAGAAAATGATATCATGACATTGCGGAGAGATGTTACAGATAAAATGTTTGCGAAAGGCATTTATAAATTCATCATCATAGCAGAAAATGTTTTAAACTTTCACAGCAGCGACGACAGTTATTATGAAGAGTGGAACGAGCAGCTTCAGGAAGAAGGTGGCTGGGTGGTAATTATAAATATGCCGCAGCAGAGCCAGCATGATTTTAAAAGAGCAAGGCTTACCAACTACGCAGGCCTGCTTGATTTTCAGCAATGGCGCACCTTAAAACCTGAGCTGGTTTTTCAGCAGACAGACAACTGGATGCTGAGGCAATTGCGATAGCAGCCAGCCCTGCAACCGCATAGTTTTCCAGGCTTATAAAAGTGCTGAATAAAATTATTTTTTGATTAATCCTTACGTACTTTTGCCACATCTAAATAAAATAATTTCTGCATTATGACATGGAAATCCTTTTTCACTTCTTCTATCGGAAAAAAATTTACTATGGGGCTTACGGGCCTTTTTTTAATAACATTTTTAATAGTACACTGCAGCATCAATGCCATGATTTTTTTTAATGATGGCGGACAAACATTCAATCACTGGGGGCATTTTATGGGTTCCAATCTCATTAT
>JAYWIB010000308.1:0-3106 GCA_043789265.1 Chitinophagaceae bacterium | reverse complement strand
TAAGTGTATCCATTGGCGTAACAATTACCCGCTGCGGAAGTACGGGTACTTCTTTGGTACAAGATAATAAAAGAAAAAAATATAAGCAGGACAATGATAACACACGCATCATAAGATATTAACGATATTAAGCAATATTTGGTTCAGCAAAACGGCCACATCTTTTTAAAGATGTGGCCATTTTTAAAATTTTCCTGCTGATTTATTTATACATTATTTCATAATACTCTTTGGCCATGCGGTTGCTGTCGAACTGCACCTGTACATCACTCATACCATTTTGAATAATGTGCCTCCATGTATCTTTATTGTCATAATAAAGCGGCAATATTTCTTTCTCCAGTATTTCGTACAACTGATTAAGATCGTACTCATCCTGCTCCTGCACATGCACATTTTCATAATCGATAGGAGGCACCACAAATCCATTGTTGCCATTGTTGATGAATTCACATATCCATCCGTCGTTGGTACTAAAGTTTACTGCACCATTCATGGCCGCCGTCATACCGCTGGTGCCGCTTGCTTCCCGTGGTACCCTTGGATTGTTCAGCCATACATCTGCTGCCTGTTTCAATCTTTTGCTGAGTGCAAGTTCGTATCCTATGCACACGGCTACATTTTTATACTGCTTGCTCAAATGCACCAGGTGATTAAAATCATTGATAGCCGGATAATCAAGCGGGTATGGCTTTCCGGCCCAAATGATTTGTACCGGACGCTGGGTGTTTGCCAGCAACGCTTCAAAGCGCTTGATGTCTCTTGTAAGCAGTTCTGCCCTTTTATAACCTGCAAAGCGCCTTGCCCATACAATGGTGAGTACATCGGGGTCAAGCAATTTGCCTGTTTGATCTGCAACAATATCCAATGCCCTTTTTTTCAAAAACCTTTTGCGATCATCAAACCATGCATCATTTTTTTCCACCTTTGCTTTGTACAGTTGCTTGTCGGCCCAGTAGGTCCAGTTTTGTGCATTGGTGATGGCTTTTATTTCGCAGATACCATCATACTTTCCCCACATCTTGCGGCTTACCTCACCATGCAGTTGCGATACGCCGTTGGCAATTCTTGCAAAACGAAGTGCAGCAAGCGAATGATTAAACTGATCATCGTGAATGCCGGTGAGCTTTCTTACTTCAGCCAGCGGCATGCCGCAGAAGTAACTCATTTTTTCGCAAAGAAAAATATCATGCTTTTCATTGCCTGCTTCTTCTGGTGTATGTGTGGTAAATACCAAACGTTTTTTTACTTCCTTTACATTACCAAACTTGCGGTACAGGTAAAAGGCAGCACTGATGGCATGCGCCTCATTTAAGTGATATACATCCGGATTAAAATTTATTTCGTCCAGCAGCTTTGCACCGCCCACGCCCAGCAAAATAAATTGTGCCACTTTGGTAGCCACGTTGCCATCGTACAGGCGGTGGGTAATGGTTTGTGTTACATAATCATTCTCATGTAAATCTGTACTTAACAAAAACATGGGAGCTGTGTTGAAAGTAGTGGGATTGAGGTACCATACTTTCACCCATATAGGATGATCATGAATGTTGATTTGAAATTTTATTCCGGTGTCTTCTAAAAAATTATAAATTTTTTCGTTCCACTGCACCTGCAATGTCTGGTCGGCATTGCGTGCCTGATCATAATAACCATACTTCCATAAAATGCCGATGCCTACCAGGTTCTGCTTCAGTTCGTAAGCACTCCGCATGTGGGAACCCGATAAAAATCCTAAACCCCCGCTGTAAATTTTTAGAGGTTGATGCACTGCAAACTCCATGGAGAAATAAGCAACCTTCTTTTTAAAATCTTCATTAACGGCATACGGAACTTTGAAATTGGCAAAACTCATAAGAACATTTATTTTTTGATTTGGAACGCAATATATATTGAATTTTCAGGAAAACGGGGTATAAAGTCAAATATTGTGCAGCCATTACACACAGGAATATAAATTGTTCAGATGCCTTTGGTATTTTTTTGAATAAAATCTAAAACCTGCTATGGCAAAGGCTTTCAGCAAACGATTGCGGTAGCTTCTATCTCAATAAGCAGGTCTTCATCTATTAATTTACTTACTTCTACCATGCTGGCTGCAGGTTTAATATTTCCAAATACTTCTCCATGCGCCCGGCCTGCTGCTTCCCAATGCTGAATGTTGGTAACATACATTCTGGTACGAATTACATCCTGCATTGATCCACCTGCTTCTTCTATTGCTTTTCTTATTTTTTCAAAAATATATTTTGCCTGCAGGTACAGGTCACCCTTTCCAACGAGCCTGTCACCATCCATTGCTGTAGTGCCTGCCACTTCTATTGTATTGCCAATGCGTACTGCCCTTGAATAACCCACCACATCTTCCCATGGCGAGCCGGAAGAAATATTTTGCCTCATACTTTTTTTTCGCAACATACACATAAACTTTCAATGAGTACAACGTATTTGAATGCGATGCATTGATAACTGCCTGTATGGGTTTAAAAATTAAAACACAGAACCTGATCAAAAAAGATTTTTTTGATTAACGTGTTATTTCCAAAAAAAGCAATGAGGCATTATCCATACATCAATGCCGAATTTTTTATTGCGTATGCAAACTATATAGAATGCAAAGAAATAAAACAGAGTGGAACAATCAATTGATTTGCGGGAGAACAAATGATACACCCGTCTGCACATCACTCGGAAGAATGTTGAATTCTTTTTTGTAAGCGATGGAAAAATTACTCAGGTTTTGGAAGCCCAGCATCAGTCCGATTTCTTTTATAGAATAGCGGTGGCTCAGCAAAAGCTGCCTGGCTTTAAGCATTCTGTTTTTTTGGTAATACTCATATATATTGTAGCCATACACTTCTTTAAAAACATTTTTAAGTTTTGTTTCACTCATCATGGCTTTGCGTGCCAGCAGCGGTATGGTAGGCGGCGATTGGGACAGATCTTTTACCAGCAGCGATTCTATCTGCATGATTCTTTTAAGGGTGTCTTCTGCGGTTACGTTTGTTTTTGCGGAGCCATCAATTTTTTTGTAGAGGCTTTTAAAAAATTTTTCCAGCAGCAGCATTACCCTGTTTTGCTGTATTACTTTTTGCATGGGATACTC
>JAYWIB010000307.1:0-11081 GCA_043789265.1 Chitinophagaceae bacterium | reverse complement strand
GTATGGCGTCGTGCGCCAGTTCTAAACATTTTATTAAGTCCTCTTCCTGGCATTCTTTTGCTTCGCCTTCCACCATCATGATGTTCTTATCGGTGGCTGCGATAATAAATTCAAAATCACTCCCTTCCAGTTCTATACGTGTAGGATTAATAATGTATGCTCCCTTCTTACGGGCAATACGGACTTCAGAAATAATTTCCTGGATGGGGATATCAGATACGGCTAAGGCAGCAGATGCAGCTAAACAGGCCATTGCATCGGGCAGTACTTCATCATCGCTGGATATTAATGAAATTAATACCTGCACATCGCAGAGATAATCTTCAGGAAACAACGGACGCAGCGCCCTGTCTACAAGACGGCTGGTTAAAATTTCATAATCATTCAGCCTTGCCTCTCTTTTAAAAAATGAACCTGGCACACGGCCTGCAGAAGCAAACTTTTCCTGGTAATCCACAGACAAAGGGAAAAAACTTTGTCCTTCTTTTGGTTGCTGATTGGCTACCACGGTAGCTAATAAAATACAGTTGCCCTGGCGTACGGTTACTGCTCCATCTGCCTGGCGGGCAAGTTTTCCGGTTTCGAGGGTTACCATACGGCCGCCCCCAATATCAAATGTTACAGATTTTGTATTGAAACTCATAATTCTTTATTGAATTAAATAATAATTGAAAAGAGGATAATTACGGGGCAATATTGGCAAACTAAAATAATTCCCAACTGTAATTGGTGAGTTGGGAATAAATTTATTCAAGCATCGCACTGTTTTATTTACGAAGACCTAATTTTTCAATTAAAGCCCTGTAGCCGGTAAGATTGTGTTTGCTCAGGTAAGTAAGCAGGCGCTTACGCTGCCCTACCATCTTCATCAAACCTCTTTGAGAAGAAAAGTCTTTTCTGTTTAATTTTAAGTGCTCAGATATTTGATTTATACGCTCCGTCAGCAATGCCACCTGTCCTTCAATAGAACCGGTGTTTGCAGCTTTACCACCAAAGTCTGTAAAAATTTTTGCTCTTTTTTCGCTTGTTAAATAAGGCATTCTCTTTGATTTTAATAACGTCTTTGTTAATTGCTTTTTTTTATTTCGGTTGCGAAAGTAGTTAAAAATATTGAATTTTATCAGCAGCATTTGTAATTTAAATAAGAAGGCAGGATAAATCAAAAGTGCCAGAGGAATTAATGATGGAATTCTTATTGATGCTTTAGCTGCTTGTATAATATTGCAACCCGAATGCATGCTTCCGCAGGAGCCTTCACTTGTAATAAAAAATATTGTGCTTCCAGATTTTATCTGCCCATATTTGTAAAATGGCCGGTATCGGATACCGGTATTGATGATGAAAAAAATATACTTTACTGTAACCAACGATCTGAATTACGACCAGCGTATGATACGCATCTGCACTTCACTTTCGGCGGAAGGATATGAGGTAGTGCTGACAGGGCGTAAAACAAAAACCTCTCCCCCGTTGATACATCAGCCTTTCAGCCAAAAAAGATTGACCTGCTTTTTTGAGAAGGGTTTACTTTTTTATGCTGAATACAACATCCGGCTATTTTTTTTTCTATTGTTTAAAAAAATGGATTGTATATGCGCTATTGACCTTGACACTATTTTGCCCTGCTATTTTGTATCCAAAATAAAAAACATAAAAAGAGTGTATGATGCGCATGAATTGTTTTGCGAAATGAAGGAAATAGTAACAAGGCCTTTCATCTATGCTATTTGGAAAAGAATTGAAAGATTTACTGTGCCAAAATTTGTCTATGGCTATACGGTTAACTTGCCCATTGCCGGTGAATTTAAAAAAATGTACAATGTAAATTACCCGGTAGTAAGAAACATTGCTTTACTAAGAGAACTGCCTGCTGTAACCAAAGAAGAAAAATTTATTTTGTACCAGGGTGCGGTAAATGAAGGAAGGTGCTTTGAAGCTTTGATACCGGCAATGAAACAAGTAAACAGTCAACTCATTATTTGTGGTAACGGAAATTTTATGGAGCAGGCCCGCCATCTGGTAAATGTACATGGCCTGCAAAATAAAGTAATATTTAAAGGCCGGGTGGAGCCGGAAAAATTAAGGCAGTTAACGGCGAAGGCTTATGTGGGCATTACACTATTTGACGACAGGGGGCTGAGCAATTATTATTCTCTGGCGAACCGGTTTTTCGATTACATGCAGGCAGGCATTCCCCAGCTATGTGTGGACTATCCCTTGTACCGGGAATTAAACATACCGCCATTTGCTTTGTTAGTAAAGGATACAAGTGCGGTGAATTTATCAAAAGAACTGAACAATTTACTGTGCAATGAAGTTGTATACCAAACCCTGGAATCAAACTGCCGGATAGCACGACAAAAATATAACTGGCAGCAGGAGCAAAAAATACTGACAGCATTTTATGAAAAAATATTTGCTGAATAAATTTTAACTATCCTAAAAAAAGCTGACACTTTTAACCCATACATGCCTGAAAAAATTCTTCATATAATTACACATGATGTACCCTGGCCTGCAGACTTCGGCGGCGTGATTGATCTTTTTTATAAAATAAAAACGCTCCATCAAAATGGCGTAAAAATACACCTGCATGCATTTGTACACAAGCGTCCGCCACAGCAAATGCTGGAGCAGTATTGCCAGACAGTCACCTATTACCCAAGAAAAAAATTAGATGGCTTTTCTTTCCGGTTGCCCTTTATCGTTAGCTCCCGGATAAATCATCAATTAATAACCAACCTGCAAAAAGACACTCACCCGGTGCTGATAGAAGGTGTGCATTCCAGTTATTACGTTTTCTCCAATCAATTGCTGAATAGAAATATAGTGCTGCGCCTGTACAATGTTGAATCTGAATATTATCATCAACTGGCCTTGCATGAAAAATCACTTTTGAAAAAAATGTATTTTAAGTTTGAAAGCAGGCTGCTTAAAAAATACGAAAATACAATTGCTGACAAAGTAAGAATAATGGCAATGAGTGATTTGGATATGGAACTGTATAAAAATATTTTTCATGCAAAAGATATAAGTCACCTCCCGGTTTTTTTACCTTATACACATGCAGCAGGGCTGCCGGGCAAAGGTTGCTACTGTCTGTATCATGGCAATTTATCTATCAATGAAAATGAGGAAGCGGCCATCTGGCTGCTGCAGCAGGTGTTCAGCAAATTGACAGTACCCTTTGTAATTGCCGGAAAAAATCCATCACAAAAATTAATTTTCCTGGCTCATCAGCATGAGCATACCTGCCTGGTGGCCAATCCCGGCGACAAAGAATTGCACGATATGATTGCCAAAGCACAAATAAATATCCTTCCTTCTTTTAACAATACCGGGGTAAAACTTAAGCTGCTGAATGCCCTGTTCAATGGCCGGCACTGCCTGGTAAACAAAGCAGGTGTAGAAGGATCCGGGCTTGAAAATATTTGCGGTATTGCAGAAGATGGAGATGAATTTATTGAAGCCATCAGTTATCTTTTTGAAATGCCGTATGAAGAATATGAAAACACTAAAAGACAGGAACTGCTGCAGCATTTATACAACAATCAAAAGAATGCAGAAAAGATAATGGCTTATTTCTGGTCATAAAAAAAGCGCTCCACAGGGAAGCGCTTGTATTTTTATTTATTTATAATTATTTTTTTGAAGCCGGCTCTTTTCTGGCCTGCTGCATAGAATCCATTGCTTTCTTTTGCTGTGCTTCCATTTGTTTTCTTTCAGCTTCTGCTTCTGCCCTTGCCTGTGCTGTTGTTACCATATCTGCTATTTCTACATCAAACATCAAATTGGCATTGGGTTTAATTTCTTTACCCCTGCCCTGTGCACCATATGCCAAGGCTGAAGGGATATACAACTTAGCTTTGGCACCTTTTTTTAGCAGCGACAAACCATCTGTCCAGCCTGTAATAACGCCGCCTTCTGCACCCATGTATACAGGAAACGCCTGCAGGTGATTGAACTGTGGATCGGTGTTGGAATCAAATATAGTACCGCCATCCATCAGCCTGCCGGTGTACAATACTTTCAGCACCTTACCTGTATCTGCCACATCACCTTCACCGGGATTAATGATTTCGACATAAGTTCCTTTAGGTGCTTTGGTAGCTGTAATTTTATTTTTAGAAAGATAATCGCTGATTGTTTTATCATCTTTTTTCAACTGATCAATTTTCTTTATTGAATCTTTTTGCTGAGCCATTGCCATCAGCACTTTGTTGGCGCTGTCTGCAGCCTGTCTTGTTTCGTAAATGTTTACAATTTTGTAATGTGCAAAAATGAAAGCACCTTTTTTTATAAACTCCGGAGTGGCGCCGGGGTTTTGCTTCATGATGCTGTCTGTAGACTGCTTAATGATGATGCTGTCGCCTTTTCTTGCATCCGCAAATATTTTATAATACACCGGCGGAATGCTTACAGAATCCAGTGGCACTATCTGGTTGGCAAAATTTCTTGAGTCAAAAAGAATGGTGTCTTTGTTAGCGCCTTTGTATTGCTGCACAACCTGCATTTCGAAAAAATTTCCCTGCACCATTTTTTTTCCTTTGCCGTCAGAAATAATTTTGTATTGTAAGCCACCCGCTGCTTTCTTGAATGGTTTGTTACAGCCAGCCATAAAAATTGCAGCCGCTGCCATTAGATAAACGTACTTCTTCATTGTTTGTTTTTATATTTAAAATTGATAATCGCTTAACTGATCTTTATTCTCCTTTATGGCAGCAATAAATTTTGCCATCACTTCTTCCAGCGGCTCCCTGCTTTGTCCGCCCGCCGCATTAAAATGCCCGCCACCATTAAAATATTTTCGGGCAAATGTGTTCACATCAAAATTGCCCTTGCTCCTGAAAGAACTTTTTCTTTCTTCTCCCCTGTCAATAATGATAGCCGCAAGTTTTATGCCCTTGATACTTAATGGAAAATTTACAAGACCTTCTGTATCTCCCGTGGTGATGTTGTATTTTATCAGATCCTGCTGCGGTATGGCGATGAGGGCTGTATTGTATTCATAAAAAACCTCCATCCTGTTGAGCAGCACATTGCCAAAAAACCTGAACCTGTTTTCTAAAAAATTATCAAACAGATGTTCATGTATTTTGCTGTGGTCAAATCCTGTTTGTTTTAACTGTGCCACCATGGTATGTACACTTGCCGTGGTAGATGGAAAACGAAATGAACCTGTATCAGTCATTACGCCAGCATAGAGGCATTCAGCTACATCCACATTTATTTTATCACTGTGTTCCGATGCTGTAATAAAATCATATACCATTTCGCAGGTGCTGCTTTTTCCGGTATCACTTATTCCGTAAGCAAATTTTTCGGCCTGCGGTTCCTGGTGATGATCGATCAATATGAGGGCAGACTTTGAATTCGACAGCTTCTCCTCCATTCGTTTTGTACGGATGAGTGTATTAAAATCCAGACAAAAAATCCAGTCTGCCGATTCAATTACTTTATCAGCCACTGCTGTCTGTCTTTCGTAATCCAGTACTTTTTTTGTACCGGGCATCCATGATAAAAAATCGGCCCAGTTGGTGGGAGAAATTACGGTAATGCTGTGGCCAAACTGTATCAAAAAATGATACAGTCCCAAAGAAGATCCCATGGCATCACCATCCGGTTTCTGGTGGGTGGTTATCACAATATTTTTTGGTTGTGACAACAATTCAAATATTTTATTTACTGGCTGCATAAAGCGGCGCAAAAGTAATGGTTAGTTTCCAGTTTACTGTGGCATAACATTTTTTTTTACACAACAGAAACAATTGCCCACAGCCTGCAGGCATTTTTTACATGGAAAACGGTATATATTTGCGGCTCAAAAAAAGTAACAATGAGCAACAGAACGTTTACAATGATTAAACCGGATGCTACAGAAAAAGGATATACCGGTGCCATCCTGGAAAAAATAAGTGCAGCAGGATTTAGAATAGCTGCTTTAAAAATGCTTCATCTTTCCGCAACCAAAGCGGGTGAATTTTATGCAGTACACCGGGAAAGACCATTCTATGGTGAACTGGTGGAGTTTATGAGCCGTGGCCCGATAACTGCAGCCATGCTGGAAAAAGAAAATGCAGTGGAAGATTTCAGGGCATTGATTGGTGCTACTAATCCCGCCCAGGCAGCGGACGGCACCATCCGTAAATTATATGCCGCATCTATTGGCGAAAACGCCATTCATGGAAGCGACAGTGATGAAAATGCACTAATTGAAGGAGATTTCTTTTTCAGCAAACTGGAACAATTTTAATACACATATCTTTTTTTATAAGCCGTGCTGTTTTTTACACAGCACGGTTTTTATTTTCATCATCTGTGGCAAAAATTTAATTTTCATCACATACATTTTTGCCAACCATAGTTTTTAATTTCGATAATGGTAAATCCTTTTAAGGAAAATTATTTTTAAAAGCAAGGGTAAAAAAAGAGATGATTATAATTTTTTTACAAGCTGCAGCATGGCATTAAAATCTGGTGCCACCCATTTTATTTCAGCATCTTTTTTAAACCAGGTCATTTGCCTCTTGGCATATTGCCTTGTATTTATTTTTATCTTTTCTATTGCTGCATCCAAAGAAATGGCTTTGTCAAAATAAGCAAACAGCTCGCTGTACCCTACTGTTTGCAGTGCATTCAACTGCCGGAAAGCAAGAAAGGATTCCACTTCAGCCGCCAGCCCTGCATCCATCATCGCATCTGTTCTTTTATTGATTCGCTGCACCAGTTGTTCTCTGCTTAATTCAAGCCCTATTTTGATGCATTCAAAACTTCGTTGTTTTTTTTTCTTTTGCTGAAACTCGAGAATGGATTTTCCTGTAGATAATTTTACCTCCAGCGCCCTCATCATCCGCTGTGGATTTTTTATTTCTCCTTTTGCAAAAAATAAGGGATCAGTTTGCGACAGGTATTGCTGCAGCCACGAGATACCTTTATGCTGAAAGTCATCAATAATTTGCCGGCGCACCTGCATGTCCACCGCCCGTATTTCATCCATGCCTTCGCAAAATGCCTGAATGTACAGGCCTGTGCCGCCCACCATCACCACTGCATCCTGCTGCTGAAAAACGGCAGCGGCTTTGTCCAGTGCATACGCTTCAAATAAAGAAGCATTCATTTCCTGATGTATAGAATGAGAGCTGATGAAATGATGCTTAACTGTTTTCAATTCTTCATCAGCAGGCTTGGCCACGCCAATGTTCATTTCTTTAAAACACTGACGGCTGTCACATGAAATTATTTCGGTGTTAAAGTATTGAGCAAGCTGTACAGCCAAGGCAGTTTTACCCACGGCAGTGGGGCCTGTAATGATGATGCAGTACTTTCTATTCATTGCTGTATGATGGGTTTGTAAAGAACCGCTCACGCAAAATTTATAGTATAACAATGGCCGGAAATTCCGGCCATTAAAAGAAATTTTTATCTGCTGCTACAGTTCGTCTTCCACTTCTGCATTTGTATCTTCTTCTGTCCCGCTGCTGCCCGCATTGCCGTCTTCGTCTTCCTCACTAAAGCCTTCCATCATCGGATGGAGATCATACTTTTCTTCCACTTCTGCAAGGCGGCTGTCTACAAGACCCTTGGTGCCGTATTGAGAAGGCGCAATACCTTCGGAACGCACGCTTGCAGGATAAGTTAATTTTTTATTTTCTTCTTTATCCACCTGTATCAGCTCTACCCTGAATGTCCAGAACTTATTAAAGTCGTACACATAAATAAATTTCTGATTTGGATCTTTTATCTCCGAACCCATAGTGGTGTCCGCCATAATTATGGGATCCACTTTGTAGGTTTTGTCTTCGTATTTCTCCAGTGAAATTTCTCGGCCTCTCAACCAATTATCGTTGCTGCGAAAAAAAGTTGCCTTGTGTTTATTATCAAATTCATAACTTTTTAAAATGCACGAATGCAAATCAAAAAAAGTTTGCGAATGCCGGATAACAACATCTCTGTATATACTGTCATCATCTTCCCAATAAACCCTGAAACGTAATATAGCCATAACACGAAATTAAGAAATAACAAATAAGGAGTGAAAATTAAATTGATGTAAAACTGTTTGGGTATGAGGGTGAAGGTTTAAGGTTTGAGGTTTAAGGTTTATGGTTTATGGTTCCAGGTTTGAGGTTTATGGTTTTGATTTAAATTTAAGTATTCACCATTGACCATTCACCAGATGCATGGACATGCTTATCCACATTCACATTCACCATTCGCTTTCACTACTACGATCTATATTCACAATTCCACATTCAATTTTACTATTCACTATTCACTATTCACCATTCACCATTCACCATTCACCATTCACCATTCACTATTCACCATTCACAAATTCACCATTCACAACCATTCACGTCACCGGCCCTATGCCCAAGTATGCCGCCTTTTTTAACATGAATTCGTATGCTGCTGCGTATTCATTTGGAATCTGTCCTTCGAGGATTGCTTCACGTATGCTTGTTTTTATATCGCCAACCATGCGGCATGGTGGAAGATTAAAAGTAGTCATAATCAATTCGCCTGTAATGGGCGGCTGCCAGTTTCTCAATTGATCTTTGGCTTCCACTTCTTCGCAGCGCTTTGCCACCATTTCAAAATTATCGAGGTATCTTTTTACTTTCTGTTTGTTTTTAGAAGTAATATCTGCACGGCATAGCATCATCAATGCATCAAAATCTTCACCAGCATCAAACAGCAGCCTGCGTATAGCCGAGTCCGTAATATTTTCTTTGGTAAGGCTGATAGGCCGCAGGTGCAGTTCAACCAGCCGGCGGACAAATTTCATTTTTTCATTGAGCGGCAATTTTAATTGGGCAAATATTTTGGGCACCATTCTTCCGCCCACCACTTCATGTCCGTGAAACGTCCAGCCATGACCCTCTTCAAATTTTTTTGTAGCCGGCTTTGCAATATCATGCAGCACAGCAGCCCACCGCAGCCACAAATCTTTTGTATTGACAGCAATATTATCCAGCACCTGCAGGGTGTGATAAAAATTATCCTTATGCCCCATACCATCAATGTATTCGGCACCTGCCAGTGCTGTCATCTGCGAAAAAATAATGGATAGCAGGCCAGACTTGTATAACAAATCAAAACCCACAGAAGGTTTCTTGCTTAATACAATTTTATTCAATTCATCTGCAATTCTTTCGCCGCTTACAATTTTTATCCGCTGTACATTTTGCTGAATGGATAAAAAAGTTTCCGGTGAAATCTGGTAATGCAATTGTGAAGCAAAACGAATGGCTCTCATCATACGCAATGGATCATCGCTAAATGTTTTGGCCGGCGCAAGCGGTGTTTTAATTATGCTGTTATTGATATCCTCCACGCCATTGAAAGGATCTATCAGCTCACCATAATCATTTTTATTAAGGCTGATGGCAAGTGCATTGATGGTAAAATCACGCCGGTTCTGATCATCTTCCAGGCTGCCTGTTTCCACTGCAGGCTTGCGGCTG
Source organism: Chitinophagaceae bacterium (assembly GCA_043789265.1). Taxonomy (GTDB): domain Bacteria; phylum Bacteroidota; class Bacteroidia; order Chitinophagales; family Chitinophagaceae; genus Ferruginibacter. Next base: position 1,614 of record JAYWIB010000307.1, on the reverse strand, counting down.
CTGTGTGTGTAGCTTTCCTTTCTTGCGCCTACAAATTCTATTTCTATATCCTTTATTTTAATTTGTGCCGTGCCAAAATTTTTAAAAAAACTAACGGCTGGCTGCGGATTAAAATTGGCAGCAACTTTATGCGCCAGTTCAATGCCATCTCCCAGGCAAACGATGTCTATATCTTTTACTTCACGGCCAATAATTTTATCCCGTACAAAACCACCAATGATGTAGCAGGGCATCTGCAGGGCTGCCGCAGCATCTGCAATTTTTGAAAACAACTGCAATTCTTTTTCTGAGCAATGAATGTACATAAGCGGCGAAAATAAAAATTGTTTCACACAAAGAAACGAAACAACGCAAAGCACTTAATTAATTTTAAATCGCCTATGCACCATCCATGATTTAATTTTCCATTATTTGCTTGCCAGGAATTTACTGCTGGTACAATATGATGGCGCTGAAAGGCTGTAAGTCCATGCTGCCGCTCCTGTGCCGGCGGCTTGCTTCGGAATCTGCTGCCACTTTCCATATTCCTTTAGGCAAACTAATTTGTTTTTTTTCTGCTGAGCCGTTAAAGGCCACCGTAATTTTTTTCCAGCTATCCTGCATAGCAGCACCGTTCAATGTGTACACAATAGCGCCGTCAGGTGCCGCATCATCAAAGTGTAAATTTTCTTTTACCTGCAGCGCTGTTCTCATCCTGAAAGCGGGATGCGCTTTTCTGATTTTAATTAATTTTTGCACAAAAAGAAATACATCCCTGTGCTGCTTTTTCAATGACCAGTCTATCGCATTGATACTGTCACCGGCATTGTATGAATTTTCAACTCCTTTTTTATTGCGTAGAAATTCGGTACCGGCATGCAAAAATGGAATACCCTGTGCCGTTAGTACAATTGCCAGTGCCAGTTGATGCATTTTTTTTAACTCAGTTTCACTTGCATTTTTGTTAGACAGCCAAAGTTTATCCCACAATGTATTGTTATCATGACATTCGCAGTAGCTGATTACATTACCAGGCGATGCGGCATAAGGCTGTTTGGAATAATTTACTTTTGCAAGCTCCACCTGCGGGTGGCTGCAGGCTGCAGCAATGCCGAATTTTACAGAAGGTTCCATACCTGCTTTTCCGCTTGCAAAACCCCTGTCGTTGATATCGAATACACTGCCCTTGATTCCATCACGTAAATCGTCGCTGAATACTGCAATACGGTTAAGCATATACGCATTTTTTTTAAGTGCCCTTACGGAGTCAGGCAGTGGAGATGCGCCCGCCGTCCAGCCTTCGCCGTACAGCAATATATCAGGCTTTAGCGCATGTAGTTGTTTGGAAATAATATTCATTGTGCTGATGTCATGCACGCCCATCAGGTCGAAACGGAAGCCGTCTACGTGAAATTCTTTTGTCCAGTACAAAACACTTTCCAGCATAAACTTTCTCATCATGGGCAGCTCGCTGGCAGTTTCATTGCCGCAGGCAGTGGCATCAGAAAAACTCCCGTCACTTTTATGACGGAAATAATATCCGGGTACCAACTGATTAAAACTGGACGACCGTACATCTGCCACATGATTGTATACCACATCCATTACCACCCGCAATCCTTTTTTATGAAAAGC
>JAYWIB010000306.1:0-3109 GCA_043789265.1 Chitinophagaceae bacterium | reverse complement strand
ATGGTACGGCAGATGTTGCCAATTCATCAAGAAGTATTAATAAAGATGAAGTAGCATTGTTTGCAAAAAAAGGTTTTCAGATAGACTCATTTATTTTCGCACAGGATGCCATTGCTTTTGTGGTGGCGGATGACCTTCCTGTTGATTCCATCAGTCCGGCAGAACTTGCGGCTATACTCAATGGTAATTACAAAAATTGGTCTTCCGTTACTAAAAAAAATAAGTCTATTAATATTTATGGCAGGCAAAGTAATTCAGGCACACATGATTTTATCAAAAAAAAATTATCTATAGATTTTACCCCTTATGCAAAGCAAATGAATGGCAATGCACAAATTTTGGAAGCCATCAAAGCAGACCATTCCGGTATTGGGTATGTGGGAGCAGGCTATGTATCTCATGGAGGAAGCAAAGGAATAAAAATATTGACTATTTATGCTGAAAAAAATCAACCTGCTGTGTCGCCTTTGGATGCAGCTATGATTGCTGCTGGCAAATATTATTTTCAGCGGCCCTTATATCAATATTACAAGGCAGGATCTTACAATAAGATAAAACCATTTATTGATTTTGAAAAAACGGATGCTGGAAAAAAAATAATTCAATCAGCCGGGTATTATCCTGTAAATAAATAAGCATGACAATAAAACAACGGGAGCAAACAGATTTACTTTTAAAGCAGGTATTTAAAGCAACAGGTTTTATTACAATTGCATTATTAGGAGGAATATTTTTTATGCTGTTGTACAACAGCATTGCTTTTTTTATTGAAGTAAAACCAATTGATTTTTTAACCGGCTCTCAATGGAATCCTGAAAATACAGATGGGAAGTACGGCATTGGCCCTTTATTGGTAAGCACAGGGCTGGTAACACTGGGTGCTATGGTGATTGCAGTTCCGCTGGGTATATTTACTGCTGCCTTTTTATCCGAAATGGCAAATCCCAAATTAAAAGCATTTTTAAAACCGCTTATTGAAATGCTTGCGGCAATTCCGTCTGTGGCAATAGGATTTCTTGGAATAGTACTGGTAGGGCCTGGTATTGCAAAAATATTTGGTATTTCAAATGGCTTGAATGCATTGAATGGAGCTGTGTTATTGTCAGTAATGGCATTGCCCACCATAATTACTATTAGTGAAGATGCTATCAATGCTGTACCGCAAACACACCGGGAAGCTTCGCTGGCACTGGGTGCCAATAAATGGCAAACACTTTTTAAGGTAACATTGCCGGCTGCACTACCGGGACTAATAGCTGCTGTGATGCTCGGCCTTGGCAGGGCTTTGGGAGAAACAATGACCGTACTTATGGCAACAGGAAATGCATCTGTTTTACCCAAAGGTTTTTTAGATTCGGTGCGTACCATTACGGCTACCATTGCTATTGAAATGGGTGAAGTACCTTATCAAACCACCCATTACTTTGCGCTGTTTGCTATTGCGGTTGTGCTCTTCCTTATCACGCTGTTTATTAATTTAATGGGCGAATACTTTGCTAACCGGTTAAGAAAATTTCATGCATGATGAAGAGGATTCGCCACTTTTTTGATTGGGTTTTATTACTGGGCAGTACTTTAATAGTATGTGGGATACTGGGTGTCATTTTATTGGATATATTTTCAAAAGGAATGTCATCAATAACCTGGAATTTCATAAGCCATTTGCCTACTGATGGCATGACCAGGGGTGGAATACTTCCCGCCATTGTGGGAACACTTTTACTAACATTTATCACTACTATTTTCGCAGTGCCTTTTGGTGTTGCCTGTGCCATTTACCTTAATGAGTATGCAAGGCCTTCTGTGTTAACTAATATAATCAGGGCTTCTATCAGAAACCTTGCCGGCATACCTTCCATTATTTATGGTTTGTTTGGGTTAGCCTTATTTGTACAGTCTTTAAAATTGGGTACATCCGTTTTATCAGCAGGTTTAACGCTGGGTTTACTTTCATTACCCTACATTATTACCACCACCGAAGAAGCATTGAAACGCATACCCAATAGCATGCGGGAAGCTACGCTGGCATTGGGTGCCACACAATTTGAAACCATTAAAGATGTGGTATTGCCCAAAGCATTACCTGGTATTTTAACGGGTGTAATACTTACCATGTCCAGGGCAGCAGGTGAAACAGCACCCATCTTATTTACCGGTGTTGCATTTTACATTAATGGAATTACCGCTTCTGTAAACAAAGAGTTTATGGCATTGCCTTATCATTTGTACATGCTAAGTACACAACACCAGGCCATAGAGCAGGTAAGGCCCCTGGCTTATGGCACCGCTTCAATATTGATTTTGCTGGTTTTTATACTCAACATCATTGCATTTTATATCAGGTTTAAACATAGAACACAAGATTAATTATGGAGGAAATAAAATTATCAGCACATAACCTTAACCTGTTTTTTGGCAAGAAGCAGATTTTAAAAAATGTCAATAGCGACTTTATAAAAAATCAGGTTACTTCTTTAATTGGCCCTTCGGGTTGTGGGAAATCAACTTTGCTGCGTACTTTTAACCGTATGCATGATTTATCGCCGGATGCAAAAATAGAAGGCACAATAAAATTAGATGGCCTCGATATTTACGATAAAAAAAGTTCGGTAACAGAAATTCGTAAAAGGATTGGGATGGTATTTCAAAAGCCCAATCCATTACCAAAAAGTATTTATGAAAATCTTTCTTACGCCCTAAACATTCATAATTTTCCTAAAGATGAAATTCCTGGGTTAATTGAAAAGGCTTTAAAAGAAAGTTATTTGTGGGACGAGGTAAAAGATGAACTAAAAAAACCTGCAGTAAAATTATCCGGTGGGCAGCAGCAAAGATTATGCATTGCCCGTACCGTAGTGCTTCGCCCCGAAGTAATTTTGATGGACGAGCCCTGCTCAGCATTAGACCCCATAAGCACCCGTAAAATTGAAGACCTTATTTTGAGCCTGAAAAAAGATTATTCTATTGTGATTGTAACGCATAACATGCAACAGGCACAGCGTATTTCAGATAAAGTTGCTTTTATGTACCTGGGTGAATTAATAGAATTTGATATCAGTGAAAATATTTTTAAGCACCCGAAGCAAGAGTTAACTAAAAATTATGTGAA
>JAYWIB010000305.1:0-3112 GCA_043789265.1 Chitinophagaceae bacterium | reverse complement strand
CATCTTTTTACTTTGTTAACCACTCTTTTAAAAAGGCTGATTTTTCTTTGCATGTAAACTTCTATTTCAAAATTATTGAAGCATAATGGTTATACGGTATCTATAAAAGTTCTTTCTACCCTGCTAAAAATAAGTAAGCCTGCAAAAAGTGTAACCGCTATGAAGCAGCCGCTATACAACAGGCCTGCTGTATTTAATGTGCCGCTGCCGAAGAGTGCAAAACGAAATGCTTCAATGATGGGTGTAAGCGGATTCCATACAATCCATGCTGCAAAAGATTTGTGCCGGATGAAAGACAATGGATAGGCTACCGGTGTGGCATACATCAGTAACTGAACTGCAAAACCTATCAGCACATTTACATCCCGGTACTTAGTAGTAAGCGACGAAATGATGATACCCAGCCCCAGACCCATGCCTGCCATCATCAATACCAATACAGGAATCAGCAACCAGCTAACGCTTATGTGAAAGTGATTGTTTTTTATACCAAACCAAATTAATAAAGCAAGCAGTAATAAAAACTGTATGCCAAATTTTATAATGTTGCTGATAACAGCGCTTACAGGAATTACCAGACGTGGAAAATACACTTTTCCAAAAATGGATGCGTTGGCTATAAAAGTGGTGGAGGTACTTATAAGGCAGGTGCTGAAATAATTCCAGATAGTAATGCCGCTCATGTAAAACAAAAAGGGAGGCTGAATGCCGTCGGTAGGTATGCTGGCAATTTTGCTAAACACCAATAAGAATACAATGCTGGTAAATACTGGCTGAATAAAATGCCATAAAGGGCCAAGTATTGTTTGCTTGTATTGTGCCGTGAAATCTCTTTTTACAAACAGCAAAATCAAATCTCTGTACTGCCATACCTCTTTCAGTTTTAAATCAAACAAACCTGCTTGTGGTTTTATTTCTAAATCCCACACTTCGGCTGCTGTATTTTTTTCTGCTGTGTTGTTCATGTTAAGTATCAAAATCTATAAAACCACATAAGCTTAACGGTATGTATAAATTCTTTCAATTATTTCCACTGTCTTTAAAGATTCAAAGCTGTTGGTCACTTTGTTTTCTGCTGATTGAATGGTATCTATTGTATGGGTATACACTTCTGCATGGTTGGACATGGAGCCTTCATAATGACCATAACTATTGGGCGGATTGCCTGCCGGCATATCCGGTAAAATATAATCCTGCACCTGCATGTATTCCATTTCATTGAGGTATTGTCCGCCAATTTTTACTGTGCCTTTTTCTCCAAAAACTGTTAGTGACCCTTCCATATTTTTTTTAAAAGCATTTACTGTGTAGTGAAGGCTGCACAAAATTCCGTTTTCAAATTCCATGATAGCTACCCCATTGTCTTCAAAATCTATTACCTGCTGGTGAGCACTGTTTTTCAGCATGGCCTGTATTGTTTTTACCTCTCCAAACATCCAGTATAGCACATCAATAAAATGGCTGAATTGTGTAAAGAGTGTTCCTCCGTCTTCGCCCAGTTTACCTTTCCACGAATTTTTGTAATAGGCATTATCCCGGTTCCAAAAGCAGGCCAACTGCACACTGTAAATTTTACCGAGCCTGTTTTCATCCAGCATTTTTTTGAGGGCAACTACCGGCGGATTGTACCTGTTTTGTTTTACAACAAATAGTTTTTTCTGCACCGCTGCTGCTGTTGAAATCATAGCTGCAGCATCACTGGTGGTAAGTGCCATGGGCTTCTCACACAGTACATGCAGTTTTTTTTTTAAGCCCTTCAGTGTATGCGCTGCATGTAATCCGTTGGGTGTGCATATGCTTAACACATCTGCATCAATTGATGATTCCAGCATGTCATCCAGGGAAAAAAAACAAGGCACCTGATATTTATCTGCAAATGCTGAAGCCCTTGCCTCATTGATATCGCATACACCGGCGAGGTGCGCCTGCTGTGCAATGATGGCTGCATGGCGTGTGCCTATCCGTCCGCAGCCCACCAGTAAAAAATTTAATTTTTGCAAATTATTAATAGATAAAAAATTAAGCAGTCAATTGTAAGCTGCTAAATATTTTTTTCAGATTATGTTTGTACACTTCAAAACTAAAATGCTGCATCAGTAATTCTTTATCAGGACTAAAGAGCAGTCTGTTTACAAGCATTTTTTCCAGCGCATTGTTTATTGCTGATTGATTGCCGGGATCAATTAACATACCCAGCCTGCCCTGCAGCAATGCATCTGCCGAACCATCTTTGTTTCCGGCAATTACCGGCAGCCCGTAAAACATAGCCTCAATAAAAATTATTCCAAAACCTTCTCCGCCGCTGGGCATTATAAATATATCAGCGGTGTTAAAATAGTTTATTAATTCATCTTCAGGAATAAAACCTGTGCATCTTACCTGCCTGGAAATTCCCAATGAACGGATGATGCTGTTCACTCTTTTTTTTTCTGCTTCGTCAGCTTTTCCTGCAAGGATGTAGGTTAGATTAGGATACCGGGGCAGCAACTCCTTTACAGCATGAAGCACTTTATCGTATCCCTTATACATTTCTTGTGACGACAGGCGTGTAACTGTCAAAAGAATAACAGCTTCATCATCCAATTTAAGTTGGGCAAGCAAGGACTTATTCTTTTTTTTATTGGCCGATGGAAGCAAAAAAGGATCGAGACAGTTATTTAAAACCAAAATTTTTTCCGGTGAAATAGAAAGTTCTTTTTCCAGCTTTGCTTTTGTAAAGGAACTAACTGCAAGAATGCGGTCGCATTTATGCAGCATGATTTTTTTTATTGCTGAAAGCGGCCCCCACACCTCAATGCCGTGAGCAAAAAGCAACAGCTTTGTTTTGGGAGAAATTAATTTTATACAAAAACCAACGGGCAATAAGTTGATATGGCTGAGTATAACTACGTTGCTTTTATATGATTTAGATAAGGACGATAATACAAAAGATATTTTTTGCCGGCTGTATCCATGAAAATTTTTTTGTGGCAGGTATTTTTCTTCTGCACTTTTCTCATTGTCGTACATGGAGAGAACAAGAAATTCCTGTGCTGTATTTTTTATCTCATAAATACTTTTGCAAACAGCTTTGCAAACTTTTTCTATACCTCCTGTGGCGGAAAATGTACGG
>JAYWIB010000304.1:0-11118 GCA_043789265.1 Chitinophagaceae bacterium | reverse complement strand
TAAAAATTTTAAATGCGGAACGTGCAGTTTAATATACAGGTGGATGCACCGGTATATTCAGGAGGAGAATGATTTCGGAAACTATTTACAGCAACACTATTTGTGGCAGGCTGACTAAAGGAAGTGTATAAATGATTAAAAATAAAAACAGGTGTTTGAAAACTCAGGTTGTTTGAAACATTTTTATGAGCATCGTCCACTTTATAAAACTTATGTTCATTACTGCAGCAGCCGCCTTTCTTTTCCTTCATACCGCATTTGCTGCAGGTGTCATTTGCTTTTGCGTACAAATCAGTACCCGCTTTTTTACCCATGCAATAATGTATCTCCAGCGCCACGCCGGAAGAAACAAATAAATACAGGAAAGCCAGTATGGAAATGATAATTTTTTTCATTGCTGGTTCAAAGGTAAAATAAAGCAGACTGTTTTTTTGATTTTTTAAAATAATAAAAAGGATACAACCTAAATTAACAAAATATGAAGTAATGCAAGTAATGGAAGAAATAGACGATGTTAGTGCGATATTGTTCCGGAAATTTTACAGCGCCAAATTATTGACATAAAGTGAATGATAATTCTCTGTAAAGGGTCGTGTACTCAGGCAGGAATTACACGTAAGCAGTTGAAAAAATTTACCGGCGAATTTCGTCAGCATCCTGTTCTCTCAAATTGGTTATGCTTTCGTAAACATTATTCTGGCTTTACCCAAACAATTTTATTGTCTTTTAATATTACCAATGCTGTTTTTTTTTGCTTTTTAAACTCAATTAATTTCTGATAAGCTTGTTCAAGCCCATCAACAATTTTTTTATTTATTTCTCTTTGATTATTTTCTATCATAAAATTCTTTTAAATTGTTAAACCTTTCTGTATCCAACACTTCAAGTTTATTAGTATCTGCAGTCTGGGCTATTAACTGATGTTTACCAAACGAATTGTCAAATATTAATATAACATCTGCAATGCCTAAATAGATATTGAACAAATTATTTATGCCTCTCAAATACCGTCTTTCAATTACATCTTTTGGAATATCATGACCACCTTCTAAAACCCTTATTTTTACTCTTTCTTTTGCCAATTCAATACTTTGCAGCCAAAAATAAAGAAGCGTCACTTTATAACCTTTTTCCTGTGCTTTTAAAACCAAATTCTTGTATGATTTTGTTGAAAGTGTTGTTTCAAATGAAAAACTTATGCCTTTGTTTAAAAGGTCTTCAATTCTGGATAACATAATTCTTCCAGCTTCAAACGATACAGTTTCAGGCTGAAATGGTGATAGCCCTTTTGCAATTTCGTCAGCATTCACAAACTCTTTACAGTTCAAAATGTCAACCAGAATTGTAAATGAAGCTGTAGTTTTTCCAGCTCCATTGCATCCGGCAATAATATACAAATTTTTGTCTGCCATTGGGGCAAATGTACATTCTAAATGCATTGTTTGGTTTTTCAAAATTGCATGTCATTATGCCCAGCTTATCAATTCACAAAATTCCATTGTATACCAAACCGTGTAACCAGGCCGGGGTATACATAATGCGGTGCGGCAAAATTGTTGTGTGTAAAACCAAAGCCATTTGTAAAGGCAATGCTGTTAAGGTTTTCGATGCGTATGTAAAGCGTAAATGATTTTATCCTGAAGTGCATAAAGGCGCTTATGTCGGGCCGGTTGCGAATGGTTACACTGTCCTGCGGCACAAATTTCCCCATCACCGGCGAATAGTCATATGCTTTGTATGGTGTGTAATACCTGAATTCAATACCCGTGCTCAAATTGAGGTTTTTATAAAATACACCTTCGTAGGCAAAACGGTTTCTTGTATACAGCAGCGGTACTTTTACCGGCGCCGCTGCATCGGTTTGCTGCAGGGTGGCTTCTGCATACCAGTTCCACCGCTTACTTATTTTTATTTTTTTGGAGGCACTCAACTGCAGCAGGTTTATCACTTTGCTGTACTGCGCCGTTTTGTAATAATTACTAAAATAAAGATAGTTGGTAATAAAATAATTGGCCGCCGCCAGGCTTATGAAAGGATTGTCGGCCGTAGCTTTCATAATAATAATATTTTCTTTATTGTAACCACCTGCATTTTTATAATTGAAAGAAGAACGGCTGTCGTAAATAAACGAAGGACTCCTGTTAACGTTGTTAAAAAGCAACGTTACATAGCCCCATTTTTTATTGAGGTAGCGGGAGAGAGATGCATAGGCATTGTAATCTCCTGCATTGAGGCCATTCATATACAATTCTCCTTTAGCCAGTATATCCCACAATTTATTTTTTGTTTTATTGCGGTATTCAGCATGCAGGGCAATGTTGTAAAAGTTTCTGCTCAGTCCTTCAAAATTGCCTGCAATATTTTCAAGCCAGGCGCCTGCTAAAAAAAACTGCCCTGAATTTTTGGTATCCGGAAACTGTAACAGCGAAAAATCATTTTTTATAATTTTCCATCCGTCATTAAAAGCAATCTGCGAAACGTTTTTTAAAGTGGTATCGTACCATTTTTTATACCGGGCAGAGTCGGGTGCATCGTCAGTAAATAAATAATTGAATTTGCTGTAAGTAAATGTGTGCTGAAACCTAAGCTTGGAATAAAACAGGTAGTCAGTGGTGGAGTCATTAACTATTACAGAATCTTTTTTGCCAATATCATAATACTGCCGCAGGAAAAAAGTGGTTTCTTTATACAGGTTACCGGTATTTACTTTTGTGTTAAATGGATTGGGCAAAGATGCTGAAGCGCCGCCCAGGTTAACAGGTACGGTAAAGCGCTTTGCATAATCCTTATTGGTTAAAAATGAATCATTTTGTATGCCGCCGTTTTCAGCCGCTTTAATGTTGTTGCTCATCAGCACAAAATAAGCCGCATATCTTTTTCGCTTAGCCAGGTAATTGCTGAACAGCCGGAGGTTGCTGTTGTTGGTATTTTGTGTTACAAAAAATCCCGGTGCATTTACCAGCCGGAATTCGAATCCGAAATTTAAATTGGGCATAGGATTTTGTGTGTGCAGTATTTTTATCATTTGCTCCTTACCCGTAGCCAGTTGATAAGCCAGTTGCGTAAATGGTTTGCTGGTTTTAAAAAAGCGGGTATTCTCCAGCGTGAGCAGGTAAGCATCATAGGCATGAAAACCGGCATCCCACCCGGCTTTGGCATACGGAGAAAACAACAGCGAATAACCGGCAGCCCCATTAACACCGAGGTACTGTTGGGCTGCAGGCAATGAAAAATAAGTATAAAAATCATTTACACTGCTGTCCATTCTTATCATACGGATAGAATCGAGATATTTATAACTGATGTTGATGGAATCTTTTGCATCATCCCTGTGTTCAAATGCAATGGTATCTTTATTGCTGCCCTGCGATGAATTGCCCCTGCCGGAAAATTTATTTAGCAAATCCCCGCCTCTTTGTGCATAAGCAGTACCACAGGCCGCCAGCAATAAAAAACTAAAAAATACTTTGTACATCTTTTTGCTGTTACCACCCATATTTATATGGATAAAATTTTGTGGGCAAAGGTATGCCATCACATGGTTAGAAAACTGCTAAGGTTAAAGCATCTGCTTTCATTGCTGCCCTTATTAAGTTTGCCGTACTTATTATTTACGCATATATTTTCTTGTGTAATTCATTTATTCAATCAAAAGAAATTAGGCGGGCCGCAAAATAAACCAATGTTCAAACCCCTTATCTTCGTCGAAATTTTTTATACCATGAACCTTCACGAATACCAGGCTAAAGGACTGTTGAAAAAATACAATGTTCCTGTACAGGAAGGCATCGCCTGTAACACTGCTACCGAAGCAGAGGATGCATACAAACAAATACATACAGAATATGGCAGCAGGTTTGCCGTGGTAAAGGCGCAGATACATGCAGGCGGTCGTGGTAAGGGCACCATCAGCGGTACCGATCAGCGGGGCGTGGCCGTTGGTAAAAATGCAGAAGATGTAAAACGCATTGCACAAAACATTATTGGCGGTACGCTGGTAACCATACAAACAGGCTCTGCCGGCAAACTGGTAAATAAAGTGCTGGTGGCGCAGGATGTGTATTACGAAGGACCCAGCCCGGTAAAAGAATTTTATCTCTCCATTTTATTAGACCGCAGCAAAGGGCAGAACGTAATAATGTACAGCACCGAGGGCGGAATGAACATTGAAGATGTGGCACATAATACACCCGAAAAAATTTTTAAAGAATGGGTGCATCCGGGCGGCAGCCTGGCACCTTTTCAGGCACGCAAAATTGCCTTTAATTTAGGCCTTGGCGGTACAGCTTTTAAAAATTGCGTAAAGTTTGTAACCAATTTATACAACGCATACACCGGGCTGGATTGTGGCATGCTGGAAATTAATCCGCTGTTTAAAACAAGTGATGATAAAATAATTGCTGTAGACTGTAAGATGAATATTGATGACAATGCACTGATGCGTCATCCGGATGTGGCGGCATTACGGGATGTATCTGAGGAAGACCCTACAGAAGTGGAAGCAGGTAAATTCAATTTGAATTTTGTAAAGCTGGATGGTAATGTAGGCTGTATGGTAAATGGTGCCGGCCTTGCAATGGCTACCATGGATATGATAAAATTAAGCGGGGGCGAACCGGCCAACTTTTTGGATGTGGGCGGTACAGCCAATGCACAAACAGTAGAAGCAGGCTTTCGCATCATTTTAAAAGACCCAAAAGTAAAAGCAATACTCATCAATATATTTGGTGGCATTGTGCGCTGCGACAGGGTGGCACAGGGAGTGATAGACGCCTACCAGTCTATAGGAAACATTGAGATACCCATTATTGTAAGGCTGCAGGGAACAAATGCAGATGTGGCAAAAACATTGATTGATGAAAGCGGACTGAAAGTGCAGAGTGCTATTTTGCTGAGCGAGGCTGCGGCGCTGGTGAATAAGGCGGTAGCGTAATTCGTTTAACCTCACGGATAAATTTTTTCCCGGTTCATTAGAGCCGGGATTTTTTTTAAGTATTATCAACAGCATTATTAAAATTACTGCGGCTTAATATTTTTCAAAAACAAAAATATTTTTATACTGCACATCGCTATATTGGTTCTGCTTCCATATTGCGATCTTTTCTACAACATACGGACAAATAATTTTCCGCTGGAAAAAATCCATAATAGAGACAATTATTTGGGCATTGGTTCGTTTACATACTGTTATATCAATATCCCATCTGACAAAACCCATTTAATGGCATCATATAAAATTTTTATAGTAGAAGATGATCCCTGGTACGGCGAAATTTTAGAATACCATCTCTCCCTCAATGAAGAGTATGTTATCAGCCGTTTTACAACTGGCAAAGAGTGTCTCGCCAACCTGCACAAAAAACCTGATTTAATTTCCATTGATTTTTCGCTGCCGGATTTTACCGGTGATAAATTATACCAGAAAATTAAAGAAGCAGATGATTCCATTCCCGTAATTGTTATTAGTGGCCAGGAAGAAATAGCGGTGGCTGTAAAGCTGCTGAAGATGGGTGTAACAGATTATATTCCTAAAGATGACAACACCAAAGACCTGCTGTGGAATGCTGTAATAAATGCACGTAAAATGGGCAGCCTTAAAAAAGAGGTGGAGCAATTAAAAGAAGAACTCGGACAAAAATTTGCATTCGATAAAAGTATAAAAGGACAAAGCCCCGCCCTGCAGAAAATTTTTGCGCTGATGGAAAAGGCCACTAAAACAAATATCAATGTATCCATTACCGGCGAAACGGGCACGGGTAAAGAGGTAGTGGCAAAAGCCATTCATTACAACTGCGAAAGAAAAAGAAAACCATTTGTGGCAGTAAACATGGCAGCCATACCGAAAGAGCTGGTGGAAAGCGAATTGTTTGGTCATGAAAAAGGTGCCTTTACCGGTGCGCTGGCACGCAAGGCAGGCAAATTTGAAGAGGCACAAACAGGCACGATTTTTTTAGATGAAATAGCAGAACTGGACCTAAGCCTGCAAAGCAAAATACTGCGTGTGCTGCAGGAAAGGGAAGTGATACGGGTGGGCGGAAATGAAAAAGTAAAATTAGACATCCGGCTGATAGTGGCTACGCATAAAAACCTGGCAGAGGAAGTAAAGAAAGGCACGTTCAGGGAAGATTTATATTACCGCATTATTGGGTTGCCTATAGATCTGCCGCCACTGAGGGACAGGGGAAATGATGTGCTGATACTTGCCAAATTTTTTGGAGAAGATTTTGCAAAAGAAAATAAACTGGGCAGCATAAACATTGCACAGGATGCCAAAGAAAAATTAATGCGCTATCACTACCCCGGTAATATCAGGGAACTGAAAGCCATCATAGAACTGGCGGCAGTAATGTGCAACGAAAATGAAATTACCGCAGATGATATTACATTTAACTCTACCCGGAGCGATGAAATATTTTCGATGGAACAAAAAACACTGCGGCAATATACCTGTGACATCATCCGCCATTTTTTAAAGAAGCATGATGATGATGTGCTGATGGTGGCCGAAAAATTAGACATTGGTAAATCAACCATCTACAAAATGATACAGCAGAAAGAAATTGTGATTTAAAAACAAAATATGAAAAGAAATTTCTTCCGTTAATATGATCAGGTGAAATTTGGTAAAAATGTATGTTTAAAACAACAGAACAATTTAGTATCTGCAAAAAAAAATATTATCACTATGTATACACAAAGCTTGTACGATATTTCAGATATACAAACTATCAGCAGGGGCAATAATGACTTTGTATTGAAAATGCTGAAGATGTTTGTAGACTATACACCGCATAACATAAAAGAAATGCGGCAAAAGTATGAAGAGAAAGACCTGCAGGGCCTGGGCGAACTGGCGCATTCCATAAAGCCCACCATCGACAGTATGGGCATCATTTCGCTGAAAGATACCATACGGGAAATAGAAAAAATGGGCAAGGACGGCGAAGACAAGGCGGAGCTTCCGGGATTATTGAAAAAAGTAGAAACCTGTATCAGCGATGTGATTGAAGCTATCAAAAGAGATTTTCATTTATAGCAGATTTGTTCATGATAAATAACCCGGTATAAACCCAAAACCAATAAAAAAGCGAAGCCTTAAAACTTCGCTTTGGTTTTTTGTGCGGCAAAGGAGATTCGAACTCCCACACCCTTTCGGGCGCTACCACCTCAAAGTAGTGCGTCTACCAATTTCGCCATCGCCGCAGGTATGCTATGCATTTTATTCATGAGGAGTGCAAATGTAATTTTTTTTTGTAAACAGGCAGCAGCAAATAAAAAATGCTTCATCAGTCTCTCAGCACAATCCGGAAAGTAGTACCCCTGCCCGGCTCCGAATTTTTCACTGCTAATGTTCCTTTGTGATACTGCTCAATAATTCTTTTTGATAAGCTCAGTCCCAGACCCCATCCACGTTTTTTGGTGGTAAAGCCCGGTTTAAATACTTTGGATATGTGCTGCTTGCTGATGCCTTTGCCCGTATCGGTAATATCAATTATTACCTGCGTAATTTCTTTTTTTATGCCAATGCTGATGCTGCCTTTTCCTTCCATGGAATCCAGTGCATTTTTTAAAAGATTTTCAATTACCCAGTCAAACAGCGGGCCGTTGATAAGGGCTGTTATTTCTGTTTCATCATAACTGTTAATGGTAAAAAATACTTTATCAGACGCACGCCTGCGTATGTATGCCACCATGTTTTGTACCTGTGTAAGAATGTTGATGGGTTCCAGTTGTGGTATGCTGCCTATTTTACCAAAGCGGTCGCTTACCAGTTTCAGCCTGTCTACATCCTTTATCATTTCCATCGCCAGTTTTTCTGCGCCGGGTATTTCCTTTAATATTTCCATCCAGCCCTGCAGCGACGAGAGCGGTGTGCCCAGTTGATGTGCTGTTTCTTTGGCCATGCCTGCCCACACCTGATTTTGTGTAGATTTATTGCGGGTAGAAATGGCGATTAAAGTAATGATGATAAACAGTGCTACAATAAACAGTTGTATCAGCGGATAATAACGCACTTCCTTCAGCAAATCTGAATCGCCGTAATAATATTTATTTACTATTAGCGGTTCTTTGCTTATCTGCAAAGAAATGGCGTCATGTAATTTTTTAAATTCTTTTACTTTACCCCGCAAGTAACTGCTGTCTTTTTTTATCAGGTTACTGTCGAGGTTTAGCACGGCACCGGATGGATTGTCCAGTTCATCGGTTTCAATAATGGGTATATCCGTATTATGAGATGTAATGGTATTGGTTAAATCAATGGCAGATTGTTCTGTAGCCAGTTCCCTCGTTTTTAGTGATTGCACCCATACATCTACTTTTTCCCGTTCATCATGCGCTATTTTTTTTGCAAGATAATTGGAGTAAAATATGGTGCCGGTAACAATGGCAATGGCCACTAGGCCAAGCCCGGTACGCCAGTTTAATAGTTGCGTAAACATATTTAAAAATAAGGAAGCGATGTGAATGCACAAAGTAAGCGTGCATTTAGCCTCCCTCATTATGGATGGGCCATTGAGGACGATGCTGAAGGCGTAAAAGCAGGTGTAGTATAATAATGCATAGCCCGTATTAATTAACCCATCACTAAAATGCAGAAAATGAATATCCGAATTTGCAGAGTCAGGCTCCCTTTCAGGGTATGGGGGCGAGCCTGTGTTATGAAGTATTTAGTATTATCACTAGTATGAATTGCTCCATCACTGCAATCCAAAAAATGAGCATCCAAATTTGTGGAGTCCGGATCCCCTTCAGGGGATGGGGGCAGGGGATGGGGGAAATAAGTATGTTTGTAAAAATTAAAACTTCGCATGCACACCCAGGCAGCAAACATTTTACAAAGCACAATGCAAAGCAGAAAACCTTCGGTGGCAGTGGTTATCTTAAACTGGAATGGGAAAAAATACCTCGAACGCTTTCTTCCTTTTTTACTTTGTTACTCATACAGCAATGTAAGCGTGATTGTAGTGGATAATAACTCATCAGATGATTCCATTGAGTTAGTGCAGGAGCAATTTCCAGCGGTAGAAATTATTAAACATATTTCTAACGAAGGCTTTGCCAAAGGGTACAATACCGCATTAAAACAAATAAACGCTGATTATTATGTGCTGCTGAACAGTGATGTGGAAGTAACGACCGGCTGGATAGAACCCGTAATTGAATTGATGGAAACGGATAACAGCATTGCTGCCTGCCAGCCAAAAATTTTGTGTGATGATGACAGAAAACTTTTTGAATATGCCGGTGCGGCCGGCGGCTGGATAGATACATTTGGTTATCCCTTTGCCCGTGGCCGTGTATTTGAAACACTGGAGCAGGACAATGGACAATACGATACAGCGGCACCCTGTTTTTGGGCAAGCGGCGCTGCATTGTTTGTACGGGCATCTGCCTATCACGCCGTGGGCGGTATGGATGAATATTTTTTTGCCCATCAGGAAGAGATAGATTTATGCTGGCGGCTGCAATTGGCGGGCTATACAATTTTTGTACAGCCTGCATCCGTAGTGTATCACATGGGTGGCGGCACATTGCCTGCACAAAATAATTTTAAAGTATACCTCAACTTTCGCAACAACCTTATTATGCTGGCAAAAAATTTACCGCTAACTATCGCCTTGTGGAAAATTCCATTTCGCCTGTTGCTGGATGGGCTGGCCGCATGGAAAGAATTGTTTGCAGGCAGGGGCGGCGCTTTTGCTGCCATTGTAAAATCGCATGTACACTTTGTTGGCTGGTTGTGTTTTCATCAGCATCGTTCCGTTTTTCCGCCATCAAAAAAAGGCAGGCTTGCGGGCTTGTACAAGGGGAGTGTGGTATGGCAATATTTTATAAACAAGCGGCAGCGGTTTTCTGAAATTATTGAATCTAAATAATTTTTTTTGCGGTGCAAGCCTTATTTTTGCCAGCGAAAATAAACAACTATGCAACCTGAAATTATTGATAACAAAGACAAAGATTTTGCACACAACTGGGTGTCCTCCTCCCGGTTTCTTTTTTATTGCCAGGTTTTTTTGCTGGTTGCTTTTATTTTGGGTGGATGCTATGCAATGTACGGCCACCGCTACAAGGGCAAGCCTGATGTAGCTGTGCCGGAGAATACTTTGTACAATCCTGTATACAAATAAAAAATTTTGCAGTGTAAATACAAACCTTATTTTTGCACTCCAATTTTTAAAACAGTTCTTTTTCATTTAAAGCCATGCTTTAAATCAATCGCGGAAGTAGCTCATTTGGTAGAGCACGACCTTGCCAAGGTCGGGGTGGCCGGTTCGAGCCCGGTCTTCCGCTCCACACATTCCCCCGCCTTTTACGGGGGATTTTTTTTCAGAAGAACTGCCGCATGCGGTTGTATTTTTTCTGATAATAAGCAAGAAGAAAGTGTCACTCGGGTGGTGGAACTGGTAGACACGCAGGACTTAAAATCCTGTTCGCTGTAAGGCGAGTGTGGGTTCAACTCCCATCCCGAGTACAAAGCCCCTTTACCGGGGTTTTTTTATTTCATCTTTCAGGCAATCAATGCAATCATCCTGCACTTTTTTTAAAATGACTTATAATTACAACATGGATTTCTTCTTATGTATGCAGGATTTCTATCAGGATATTTCTTATTGATTGTTCACCACGATTTGTAATAGCAAACAATCAGAATTCATAGTTCTGCACAAACGGTTTCTAAAACATATCGCTTCCCGAAAATAGGGAATGGCTTTCCGGAAATGGATTTGTTTAAATTTATTACAAGTGTGCCGCCTCTCCGGGATTTAATAAATTTAATGCTGCCAACAAATGATGATATACAATCCCAGGATAAAATTGATTTTTTGCCTGTATCACGTGATGTGTAACCTTATTCTGTAAGTACTAATTTTTCATTTGCAAAGTATATTGCAGTAGAACTAGCTAATAAAAATACACATACCTCTTATACCGGCACCCATCTGCAATTCTTTTTCTCTGTTTAATCAACTTTCAAATCAATAGAAATATGCCTGCTGATCCTTCTTCCTTTTATTTTTCTCACATAGTTATGTGATGCACTACACCATTCATCGCATCAAAATTGCATTTCATCATCTTTCAAAAACATATTGTAACATTTTGAAATTACTTTGC
>JAYWIB010000303.1:0-3122 GCA_043789265.1 Chitinophagaceae bacterium | reverse complement strand
TGTGTCTGACATAGACTGGATGAAAGAAATACGGGCCTACCGCATGATACTGGGCTACCGCAACAAAGGTCATTTGCTTGCCAAAACAAATCCCATACGTAAAAGAAAAGACCGTGGAGCCAACATAGAGCTTGAGTTTTATGGGTTTGCTGAATCTGATTTGGATAGCGTGTGCAATGCAGGTAATTTAATTGGGCTCGGCCCCACCACACTGCGGAATATACAGGCATACCTGGAAAAATGTTATGCTTCTCATGTGGGTATGGAGTTTAAATACATCAGCGATCAAAAGAAGGTGGATTTTCTTACCAGTGCCATGGAAAGAGAATTTCATCAGCCCCTGCCGCTGCAAAAAAGAAAGCGCATTCTTGAAAAGGTGAACCAGGGTGTAATGTTTGAAAAATTTCTGCACACAAAATATATAGGTCAAAAAAGATTTTCGCTTGAAGGGGGCGAAACTACTATTGCCGCACTGGATGCCATTATAAATATGGCTGCAGAACAGGGTGTGCAGGAAGTGGTGATAGGTATGGCTCACCGGGGAAGGCTGAATGTGCTGGCAAACATTATGGGCAAAACTTATGAACAAATTTTTAGTGAGTTTGAAGGCACTGCCAAGCTGGATCAAACAATGGGCAGTGGCGACGTAAAATATCACATGGGCTATGGCAGTGAACTAACAACACCATCTGGCAAAGAGATACATTTAAAATTAATGCCCAACCCTTCTCATCTGGAAGCGGTGGATCCTGTAGTGGTGGGCTTTAGCAGGGCAAAGGCCGATGTATTGTACCAAAGCGATTATGATAAAATATTACCCATACTCATACACGGCGATGCGTCTGTGGCAGGGCAGGGTGTGGTGTATGAGGTGCTGCAGATGAGCCTGCTGAAGGGATACAGCACAGGAGGTACCATTCATTTTGTAATAAATAACCAGATTGGTTTTACCACTGACTTTGATGATGCCCGGAGTTCGGATTACTGTACCTCCCTGGCTTCGATGGTGCAGGCGCCGGTGCTGCATGTAAATGGCGATGATGCAGAAGCTGTTGTAAAATGTGTGGAGATGGCCACCCGCTACCGGCAGGAATTTAATTGTGATGTATTTATTGATATGGTTTGCTACCGCAAGCATGGCCATAATGAAGGTGACGATCCAAAATTTACGCAACCCTACCTGTATGCACTCATTGATAGGCATCCCAATCCACGTGAAGTGTATACAAATTATTTATTGGAAAATGGTGAAGAAGATGCCAGGGAACTGGCAAAAGAAATGGAAAAAAAATTTTGGACAGATTTGCAGGAACGCCTCGATGAAGTAAAACAACATCCGCTTCCTTACCACTACCAGGCGCCTGAACTGGCATGGAAAAGTCTGCGTAAAGCATCTCCTGATGATTTTAATAATTCTCCTGTAACCGCTGTTAGCAATGGAGATTTTGAAAAAATTTTTAATTCAATCATGAAGTGGCCGGAGGATTTTAAGCCGCTAAAAAAAGTGGAAAAAATTATCCAGGAAAAAATAAAATTGTACAATGATGAAAAGAAAATTGACTGGGCCACAGGTGAACTGATGGCGTATGGCAGTTTGCTGCTGGATGGAAAGGATGTGCGTATGAGCGGACAGGATGTACGCAGGGGAACTTTTTCTCACCGCCACGCAGTACTACAGGATGAAGTAACTAATAAATCTTACAGCAGGCTCCGGGGCATACCGGGAGCCACAGGTCATTTCCGTATTTATAATTCGCTGCTGAGTGAATATGGTGTGCTGGGTTTTGAATATGGTTATGCAATGGCCAATCCCAATGCTTTGGTATTATGGGAAGCTCAGTTTGGTGATTTTTGTAATGGCGCCCAAACAATGATTGATCAGTTTATTGCCGCAGGCGAACAAAAATGGAACAGGATGAATGGCGTTACCATGCTGCTGCCGCACGGGTACGAAGGGCAGGGGCCGGAACACAGCAGTGCAAGGATGGAAAGATTTTTACAGATGTGTGGGGAACTGAATATGGTGGTCACCAACATTACAACAGCAGCTAATTTCTTTCATGCCCTCCGCCGGCAACTGGCCTGGCCTTTTAGAAAACCACTGATAAATTTTTCTCCCAAAGCAAACCTCCGCCTGCCTGCTTCTTACAGCCTGCTTTCGGATTTTACCACAGGTGGATTTAAAGAATTGATAGACGATAGTTTTGTGGAAGATGCAGGCGCAGTAAAAAAAGTGTTGTTGTGCAGCGGCAAAATGTATTTTGATTTGGCAGACAGGCAAACAAAAGACAACCGCAAAGATGTGGCAGTAGTGCGGCTGGAACAAATATATCCGTTGCCGCAGCAGCAACTCGATATGCTGTACAAAAAATACAGCAAAGCCATCTGGTACTGGGTGCAGGAAGAGCCGCAGAACATGGGCGCCGCTTCGTTTTTGCGAATGAACTTACAGACCATCAACTTTTATATCATCAGCCGCACAGCCAGTGCAGCCACTGCTACCGGATATGCCAAAGTGCATGCAAAAGAACAGGCTGAGATAGTAGAGACAGCATTTACAATTTAGGTACAAAGAATTTATAAATGTAAAAGCCCCTGCGAAGGGGCTTTTTTAAAATGTACCGGAGAGCAGACTTGAACTGCCGACCTTCGGGTTATGAATCCGATGCTCTAACCAGCTGAGCTACCCCGGCAACATGCAAGGCATTCATAATTAAAATTACATCTGCATTGCGGGGGTGCAAATATAGGCGAATTTGCTAAAAATGAAACTTATAATGAAGGCCAGTATATACATCAATAATTTTTCTTTTTTTCAATATTTACATACCCGTTTAAGACATTTCGTAATTGCAAAAGGCATACATGTAACCACATGCAACCAACACATCACAGCAATCAACTTAAGGGTGGCGACAAACAAATCCCGTTTTAAAAGCCAGTCCTATCAACCCATTTATTATCCGTTAATAAGCCAGCAAAACTCTGATACGCAAAGTGAGTTTATACGGAGTGGGCAGCATTGCCTGCTCCAAATTCACGTTAATGGGCACAGCCGGTAAATTTAAAGCACCCATTACTTCAACAGGTGCATCTAAAAAACTAAAACATTTGTTTGCAAT
>JAYWIB010000302.1:0-11127 GCA_043789265.1 Chitinophagaceae bacterium | reverse complement strand
TGGTTAGATAAGTTTCATACCCACATGGCCAAAGAACAGTCGGTATGTATTGATCCGGAAATGAATCCCACAGATGAAATACTTTCCATGGGTGAGGTGATAAAAGCATTGAATGAATTAACACTGGGCAATGCCATCATTGTAACAGATGTAGGCCAGCATCAGATGGTGGCATGCCGCTATGCAAAAATGAATCAGTCAAAAAGTAACATCACCAGCGGAGGCCTTGGTACTATGGGCTTTGCTTTGCCTACTGCCATTGGTGCTGCTTATGGAGATACCAGCAGGCAGGTGATTGCCATCATCGGCGATGGTGGTTTTCAAATGACATTACAGGAACTGGGTACTATAATGCAGTTTAAACCAAATGTAAAAATCCTTATCCTCAACAATCAGTTTTTGGGCATGGTGCGCCAGTGGCAGCAGCTCTTTCACGAAAAAAGATATTCGTTTGTGGATATTACAAGTCCTGATTTTGTAGCGGTGGCAAAAGGTTATTATATAGAAGCCCAAAAAGTAACAGAAAGAAATAAATTAAAAGAAGCGCTTAAAACAATGCTGGATTATGATGGCAGCTACCTGCTGGAAATAATGGTGGGTAAAGAAAACAATGTGTTTCCGATGGTGCCGCAGGGCAGGGGTGTGGCAGAGTGTGTGTTGAGTAAAGAAGAAATTTAGCCCCCGGCCCCTGAAGGGGGGTAAGCCCCCCGACCCCTAAAGGGGAGTTATTCGGAGAGTATGCTGTAATTGAAAATACCTAAAGGGGAGTTATTCGGAGGGTATGATGTAATTGAAAATACCTGAAGGGGAGTTATTTGGAGAGTATGCTGTAATTGAAAATATCTAAAGGGGAGTTATTTGGAGAGTATGCTGTAATTGAAAATATCTAAAGGGGAGTTATTTGGAGAGTATGCTGTAATTGGAAATATTATTGTGCAAAATAAAAACAAAATGAATCCACAAAAAAAAATATACACGTCGAATAACTCCCCTTTAGGGGACGGGGGTAACGGGGGCAAACTTGAATACACCATCACCGTTTATACCGAAAACCAGGTAGGCTTGCTCAACCGCATTGCAATTATTTTTTCTAAAAGAAAAATTAATATAGACAGTTTAAACACTTCACCCAGCGAAGTGGAAAGTGTGCACCGCTTTACCATTGTAATAAATGAAACAGAAGAAGTGGTAAGAAAACTCTGCCGCCAGATTGAAAAACAGGTGGAAGTATTAAAAGCTTATTACAATACCAATGACGAAATCATTTGGCAGGAACTTGCTTTGTATAAAGTGCCAACAGATATCATTGCCGAAGAAGTAAAAGTAGAAAGGTTACTGAGCCAGCATGGAGCCAAGGCTGTGGTGATAAGAAAAGATTATACCGTGTTTGAAGTAAGCGGCCAGCGGGATGAAACAGATAAGCTGATAGAAATACTGGAGCCATACGGACTGATTGAATTTGTAAGAAGCGCAAGAGTAGCCATCATTAAAGACAGCGAAGGCTTCCATAAAAAACTAAAAGAATTTGAATACAGGGAACCGGGTGAAGAAACTTTAGAGAATGAATACCTGGATAAAAAAGATGGGGTGTTTAGTATGTAGAAAAGAGGTGGAAGGAAAGAAAGAGGATAAAGAGTAGTATGTAGCAAAGAGGTCAAAAGAGAGAAAGAGGAAAAAGAGAAGTAAGTAGCAAAGAGGTGCAAGGAGAAAAGGAGAACAAAAGAGTAGTATATGGCAAAGAGGTGAAAGGAGAAAAGAGAATAAAAGAGTAGTATGTAGCAAAGAGGTCAAAAGAGAGAAAAAGGAAAAAGATTATGAGTAATTATTAGTTAAGATTTAACCTTAATTTCTCTTTTATACTTCTTTTCTCCTTTATGCGCTTAGCTAAAAAAAGACAATAAATAATTATTTGAGATACTTTAAACACAATTATAAATACAGTAAAGACATAAGGCCTAATAAAGTATAGCTCTTTTATACTTCTTTTCTCCTTTGTACTCGTAGCTAAAAAAAGACAATGGTAATTATTTGAGATATTTTAAACACAATTATAAATACAATATAGACATAAGGCTTAATAAAGTATAGCTCTTTTATACTTCTTTTCTCCTTTATGCTCTTAGCTAAAAAACAAAAAAAAATGGCAAATTATTTTAACTCTTTATCGTTAAGGGAGCAACTGAAACAACTCGGTGTATGTGAATTTATGAACCGCAGCGAATTTGCGGATGGTGTAAATGTATTGAAGGGAAAAAAAATTGTTATCGTGGGTTGCGGCGCACAGGGGTTAAACCAGGGATTGAATATGAGAGATTCCGGGCTTGATATTTCTTACACCTTGCGCCAGGCTGCTATCGAAAGTAAGAGAGAATCGTGGAAAAAGGCTACCAGCAATGGTTTCACCGTTGGTACATACGAAGAACTGATTCCTTCAGCAGATTTAGTTTTGAATCTTACACCGGATAAGCAGCACACTGCAGTGGTAAAAGCCATCATGCCATTGATGAAAAAAGGTGCCACACTTTCTTACTCTCACGGTTTTAATATTGTGGAAGAGGGCATGCAGATAAGAAAAGATTTAACAGTGATAATGGTGGCGCCTAAATGCCCCGGCACCGAAGTAAGAGAAGAATATAAAAGAGGATTTGGTGTGCCTACTTTAATAGCCGTACATCCGGAGAATGATCCTGAAGGAAAAGGATTGGCGCAGGCCAAAGCGTATGCAGTGGCTACCGGCGGACATAAAGCTGGTGTATTGCGTTCGTCCTTTGTGGCTGAAGTAAAAAGTGATTTGATGGGTGAGCAAACAATATTATGTGGTGTGCTGCAAACGGGTTCTATTTTATGTTTTGATAAAATGACTGAAAAAGGAATTGATGCCGCTTATGCTGCAAAATTAATTCAATATGGATGGGAAGTAATTACCGAAGCATTGAAGCATGGCGGCGTTACAGCTATGATGGACAGGCTGAGCAACCCGGCAAAATTGAAAGCATTTGAATTGTCTGCAACTTTGAAAGATATTTTGCGTCCGCTGTTTCAAAAACACCAGGATGATATCATGAGCGGACATTTTTCTAAAACAATGATGGAAGACTGGGCCAATGATGATAAAAATCTTTTGGCATGGCGTGCAGCCACCGGCGAAACGGCATTTGAAAAAACTGCACCCACGGATGCAAAAATTACAGAGCAGGAATTTTTTGACAATGGCCTGCTGATGGTGGCTTATGTAAGGGCAGGTGTGGAACTGGCTTTTGAAACAATGGTGGAAGCAGGTATTAAAGAAGAGAGTGCGTACTATGAATCGCTCCACGAAACACCGCTGATTGCAAACACCATTGCCCGTAAAAAATTATTCGAAATGAACAGGGTAATTTCTGATACGGCGGAGTATGGCTGCTATTTATTTGACCATGCAGCCAAGCCTTTGCTTAAAGAATTTATGGAAGGCATAGATACAAACGTGATAGGAAAAAACTTTAATGAAGGAAAAGACAATGGCGTGGACAACAGAGAAATTATTGAAGTAAATAAAATCATCCGCCACCACCCGGTGGAAAAGATTGGCGCCATTTTAAGGCAGGCAATGACTGCAATGAAATCTATTACCACCGAACCAAAAGAAGAGAAAAAGAAAAGTGCTCAGCCAGTAATGGAAAGCCTGGAAGCGGTTTCATAACAATTTTAAAAATTACAGTGGAAAACAATCTGACAAATAATTTGACTGCAGCAGTTTCTTCAACGGT
This sequence comes from Chitinophagaceae bacterium, assembly GCA_043789265.1. Classification (GTDB taxonomy): domain Bacteria; phylum Bacteroidota; class Bacteroidia; order Chitinophagales; family Chitinophagaceae; genus Ferruginibacter. The sequence goes on along the minus strand of JAYWIB010000302.1, from coordinate 7,378 downwards.
ACCGGCAGGCGCAGCGGATGGGGGCGTAGTATTTCATTTTCATAAAGCCGCACTTAATCTAAAAAAGATTGTGCTAAAAACGCCGCTGCAGTTAAATCACAATCTCTCCAAAAAATATAAATGCAATGTGTATTTAAAGAGAGAAGATTTGCAGGTAGTGCGGAGTTATAAATTAAGAGGCGCTTACAATATGATGAGCAGCTTACCTGCTGAGCAATTGCAAAAAGGCGTAGTGTGTGCAAGTGCCGGCAATCATGCGCAGGGCTTTGCATACAGTTGCAAAAAACTGGGTGTGCAGGGCGTGGTGTTTATGCCCGTAATTACACCCAATCAAAAAATTAACCAGACAAAAATGTTTGGGGAAAATTTTATAGAAGTAAAACTTACCGGCGATACGTTTGATGACTGTGCCGTTGCAGCCAAAAAATATACCGGGCAAAACGGCATGACTTTTATTCCGCCATTTGATGATTATAAAATCATTGAAGGGCAGGGAACAGTTGGGTTGGAAATACTGGAAGATCTTGCAGAAATAGATTATTTATTTATACCCGTAGGTGGTGGTGGATTGAGTGCAGGCGTGGGTTCTTATTTTAAAATGTATTCTCCCAAAACAAAAATCGTGGGGCTGGAACCTGAAGGTGCACCCGCTATGTACGAGTCATTGAAGCAGGGTAAACCGGTTACCTTAGAAAACATAGATCGCTTTGTGGATGGTGCTGCGGTAAAAAGAGTGGGCGACAAAACTTTTGCTATTTGCAAAGACGTGCTGGATGATATGCACCTGGTGGCTGAAGGAAAAATTTGCACCACCATTTTAAAGTTGTACAACGAAGATGCCATTGTAACAGAGCCTGCAGGTGCATTGAGCATTGCAGCGCTGGATGATTATGCAGATGTCATTAAAGGAAAAAATATCGTATGCATTATCGGCGGAGGTAACAATGATATTGATCGCATGCAGGAAATAAAAGAACGTTCGCTGCAGTATGAAGGGCTGAAGCATTATTTTCTTATCCGTTTTGCACAAAGGCCGGGTGCTTTAAAAGAATTTGTAAATCATGTGCTGGGTGAGCATGACGACATTGTGCGGTTTGAATACATGCAAAAGCACAATAAAGAAACAGGCCCTGCACTGGTGGGCGTGGAGCTGCAAACCAAAACTGATTATGAAGTGTTGCTGAATAATATGGCAAGGTTCGAGATAAATTATACTGAACTAAATAAAGATGATAACCTGTTTGGTTACCTGGTTTAAATAACGGTTGCTCAAACTTGAAGAAGGTTTATTTTTTACCAAAAACATTAAGAGAGATGAACGAAACCTTACAAAAAAATTCTTTGCCTGCATCACCCGATGCAATACCGGTATCGGGCGGCGGCTTGTACGATCCTGCATTTGAGCATGATGCCTGCGGCATTGGCTTTGTTGCAAATATCAAGGGCTACAAATCGCACCAGCATATCAGTGATGCACTAACTGTATTGGAAAATATGGAACATCGCGGTGCCTGCGGCTGCGAAGTAAATACGGGTGATGGCGCCGGCATTTTTATACAGATACCTCATGAGTTTTTCTTTGATGAATGTGTAAAGCTGGGTGTACACCTGCCTTCATTTGGTAAATACGGTGTTGGTGTTATTTTCTTTCCCAAAGAAATTAAGCTGAGAGAAGAATGCCGGGATATTTTTAACAGGGCTGCAGAAAAATTGGGACTCGAAATATTAACCTACCGCAGTGTGCCTGTTAATACAAGCGGCATTGGCCCCACGGCCTTATCAGTAGAGCCGGTGATGGAGCATGTTTTTGTTGCATGCCCCGATCATATCACCAATCCGGTGGAATTTGAACGCAAGTTATTTGTGCTGCGTAATTATGCAAGTCATACTATCACCAACACAGTAAGGCAGGACGCTATTGGGTTTTACATTGCTTCGCTTTCGTACAAAACGGTGGTGTACAAAGGGCAGCTAACGAGTAAGCAGGTACGCAATTATTTTCCTGATTTAAATAATAAAAGGGTGGTATCTGCCTTTGGTTTGGTGCATTCAAGATTTGCCACCAATACTTTTCCGTCGTGGAAGCTGGCGCAGCCGTTCCGCTACATAGCACACAACGGAGAAATAAATACACTGCAGGGCAACCTCAACTGGCTGAAGGCAAGTGAAAAAGGTTTTGTATCAAAATATTTCAGTAAAGAAGAAATGGAAATGCTGCTGCCGGTAGTTACAAGCCAGCAATCAGATTCTGCCTGCCTCGATAACATGATTGAGTTACTAACGTTAACGGGCAGGAGCCTTCCGCAGGTAATGATGATGCTGATACCGGAGGCATGGGATGATGATGAAAAAATGGACCCTGTAAAAAAATCTTTTTATGAATACCATGCTTCATTGATGGAACCCTGGGACGGGCCTGCATCTATTTCTTTTACCGATGGAAAAATGATTGGTGCCACACTGGACAGAAACGGTCTTCGTCCTTCCCGCTATTGTGTTACTACAGATGACAGGGTTATCATGGCTTCCGAAAGCGGCGCACTACCCATCGATCCTTCATTAATAAAAGAGAATGGAAGATTGCAGCCTGGAAAAATGTTTATTGTAGATATGGAACAGGGCCGCATCATCAGCGATACAGAATTAAAAAGAAATATCTGTTCTCAAAAACCTTATGCCGACTGGCTGAATAAATATAAAATACGCCTGGAAGAATTACCTGAACCAAGGGTAATGTTTACCCACCTGGAAAGCGATCAGGTATTTAAATACCAAAAAGCATTTGGCTATACCACCGAAGACCTTGATACAATTATAGCGCCCATGGCGCTGGATGGTAAAGAACCAATTGGCTCTATGGGTACTGATGTACCATTGGCTGTTTTGAGTGATCAGCCACAGCATTTGAGTTCATACTTTAAGCAATTATTTGCGCAGGTTACCAATCCGCCTATTGATCCCATCCGGGAAAGGTTGGTAATGTCTCTGGCAACATTCGCCGGCAACAATGGCAACCTGCTGGAAGAAGATCCATTGAGTTGTCACACCGTGGCCTTAAAGCACCCGGTATTGTCTAATTACGAGCTGGAAAAAATTCGCAGCATTGATACAGGAATGTTTCAGTCAAAAACTTTGCAAACCTATTACCGTGCAGATGGCAAGCCGGGCTCTTTACAAAAAGGGCTTGACAGGCTTTGCCGCTATGCCGTGGATGCTGCAGAGGATGGCTTTAAAGTAATAGTGCTTACAGACCGTGCCATTGATTCTGATCATGCACCCATCCCTTCACTGCTGGCTGTATCTGCAGTGCATCATCATCTTATCCGTAAAGGATTGCGTGGGCAGGTGGGCATTGTAATGGAAGCAGGTGATGTATGGGAAGTGCATCATTTTGCCTGCCTCATTGGTTTTGGTGTTACTGCTATCAATCCTTACCTGGCGCTGTCCAGCATACGGGATATGAAACTAAGCGGCAGGCTGCAGACAGAACTGGATGCAGAACAATTAAAAAAGAATTATACCAAGGCAGTAAATGATGGTTTACTGAAAGTGTTTTCTAAGATGGGCATCTCTACCTTGCAGTCTTACCAGGGTGCACAAATTTTTGAAATTGTAGGTTTAAATAAATCAGTGGTAGATAAATATTTTACGGGTGCAGTATCCCGTATCGAGGGCATGGGGCTTGATGAAATTGCCAGGGAGAATCATGCAAAACATGCGTATGCATTCAGCAGAAAAGAATTGCCTGTGGACAGGCTAGCCGAAGGCGGCGTTTATCAATGGAAACGAAAAGGGGAGTTTCACTTATTCAATCCGCAAACCATTCATTTGCTGCAGTATTCCACCAGGCTGAATGATTATGCCACATTTAAAAAGTATTCCAAACTAATAAATGATCAGTCAGAAAAAGCGTGTACCCTTCGCAGTTTGTTCCAGTTTAATTATCACCGTACACCCGTTGACATCAGCGAAGTGGAACCGGCGGAGTCAATCTGGAAGCGGTTTGCAACAGGTGCCATGAGTTTTGGTTCCATCTCTCATGAAGCACACAGTACACTGGCCATTGCTATGAACAGGCTGGGCGGCAAAAGCAATACCGGCGAAGGTGGCGAAGATGAAATGCGTTTTGAGGTAATGGAAAATGGCGACTCAATGCGGAGCGCCATCAAGCAGGTGGCTTCCGCAAGGTTTGGTGTTACCAGCAATTACCTTACACAGGCTGATGAACTGCAGATAAAAATGGCACAAGGCGCCAAGCCGGGAGAGGGTGGACAATTACCCGGCCATAAAGTGGATGACTGGATAGGAAGAACAAGGCATGCCACACCAGGCGTGGGATTGATATCTCCACCGCCGCATCATGACATTTATTCGATAGAAGATTTGGCTCAATTGATTTTTGATTTAAAAAATGCCAACCGTGCCGCAAGGATAAATGTAAAGCTGGTGTCCAAAGCCGGCGTGGGTACCATTGCTGCAGGTGTGGCCAAAGCCAAAGCAGACGTTGTTTTAATTTCCGGCAATGATGGCGGCACCGGCGCCTCACCCATCAGTTCTATTAAACATGCAGGCCTTCCGTGGGAACTGGGTTTGGCAGAAGCACACCAAACATTGGTAAAAAATAAATTACGCAGCCGTGTGGTGCTGCAAACGGATGGACAATTGAAAACAGGTAAAGACATTGCCATTGCTACTTTATTAGGTGCCGAAGAATGGGGTGTGGCCACAGCAGCATTGGTTACCGAAGGATGCATCATGATGCGTAAATGTCATTTAAATACTTGCCCCGTGGGCGTGGCTACTCAGGATGAACAGTTACGAAGCCGCTTTACAGGCAACGCAGATCATGTAGTAAATCTTTTCAAATTTTTAACCGAAGAGTTAAGGGAGATAATGGCTCAGTTAGGTTTTAAAACCATCAATGAAATGGTGGGCCAGGTGGATTGTCTGGAAAGAAGAGAAGAACTGCATCACTGGAAATACAGTAAGCTGGATCTATCTCCGGTATTGTATAAAGAGCCTGCATCTATTTATACAGGTATTTATCACAAAGAAGATCAGGATCATGAAATGCAAAATGTGCTTGACTGGAAATTACTGGAAGCGGCTGCTCCTGCATTGCAGTATCAGAAAAAGGTAACTGCATGCTTTGATATAAAAAATATCAACCGCACCACGGGTACTATTTTATCAAATGAAATATCTAAAAAGTACAAATCAGCGGGGCTGCCCGATGATACCATTCATTTTAAATTTACCGGTACGGCAGGCCAAAGCTTTGGTGCATTTAACACAAAGGGTGTTACCCTTGAACTGGAAGGAGATGCCAATGATTATTTTGGAAAAGGATTGAGTGGCGCAAGGCTGGTGGTATATCCTTCTGCCAAAGCTACTTTTGTTCCGGAAGATAATATCATCATTGGCAATGTGGCATTTTATGGTGCTACCTCCGGTGAGGCATACATAAGAGGCATGGCTGGCGAACGCTTTGCTGTACGCAACTCCGGCGCCACCGCTGTGGTGGAAGGCGTGGGCGACCATGGTTGTGAATATATGACTGGTGGCAAAGTGGTGATACTGGGCAATACAGGAAGGAACTTTGCCGCAGGCATGAGTGGTGGTATTGCATATGTATATGATGTAAAAGGAAATTTTGCTTCACTGTGCAACACAGAAATGGTAGACCTGGATCCAACAGGAGAGGACGATAAAGAAGAGCTGTTCCTGCTTATCAGCAATCATTTTGACTGCACCAATAGTTCAGTGGCAAAATTTGTAATGGATGACTTTGACAATCAGCTAAAGAACTTTATAAAAGTATTTCCCAAAGATTATAAGAAAGTGTTGCTTAAAAGAAAAGATGCTGCGGCTATTTTAAAGTAAAGGCAGTTGCGATCTTTTACATTAAAGCACCGATTGCCAGCCGGGCTTATTTTATAACTTAATAACTGAAAAATACAATGGGTAAACCAACAGGATTCTTAGAATTTACAAGAGAACTTCCCGCCAAAAGAAAAGTGGAAGAGCGTGTAAATGATTATAAAGAGTTTGTAGAAAGATACAGTGATGACAAATTAAATCAGCAATCAGCCCGCTGTATGGACTGTGGTATTCCTTTCTGCCACAATGGTTGTCCGCTGGGTAATGTAATCCCGGAATTTAATGATGCGGTGTACCGCAAAAGCTGGAAAGAAGCGTACGATATCCTTTCCTCTACAAATAATTTTCCTGAGTTTACTGGCCGCATATGCCCGGCTCCCTGCGAAACGGCTTGTGTACTCGGCATCAATCAGCCCGCCATTACAATCGAAGAAATAGAAAAGCATATAATAGAAATTGCATTCGACAAAGGTTTTGTACAGCCGCATAAAAATATTACCCGTACCGGAAAAAAGGTAGCCGTGGTAGGCAGCGGGCCTGCAGGCATGGCTGCTGCCGCTCAGTTAAATGCAGCAGGTCACCTGGTAACGGTGTATGAAAGAGATGATGCACCTGGCGGCCTGCTCCGCTATGGCATCCCCGATTTTAAACTGGAAAAGTGGGTGATAAACCGGCGTATAAAATTGATGGAAGAAGAAGGCATTGTATTTAAATGCAACGCTGAGGTAGGCGTAAACGTTAGCATCAGCGACCTGCTGAGAGAATATCATGCTATTGTACTGGCGGGCGGCTCTACTGTTCCGAGAAATCTTAATATTCCCGGAAGAGAATTAAAGGGCGTTCATTTTGCAATGGAATTTTTAAAGCAACAAAATAAAAGAGTAGCATACAAATCAGTAACAGAAACAGAAATTACAGCAAAAGGAAAAAATGTAGTGGTAATAGGCGGCGGCGATACAGGCAGCGATTGTGTGGGCACAAGTAACAGGCACAAGGCAGTTTCTGTAACACAGTTTGAATTATTACCACAGCCGCCAGAAGCAAGAACGGAAAATATGCCCTGGCCCACTTATCCCATGCTGTTAAAAAACACCTCCTCTCATGAAGAAGGTTGCGAAAGAAAATTTGCAGTAGCCACAAAGCAGTTTATTGGAGATGAAAAGGGACAGCTAAAAGCACTGATTACAGTCGATCTGCAATGGAAGATTGCAGATAACCGTCCGGCTCAGTTTGTAGAAGTTAAAGGAAGCGAAAGAAAAATACCTTGTGAGCTGGCATTGCTAGCGATGGGCTTTGTTCATCCACAGCATGATGGCATGATAAAAGAACTGGAGCTTGAACTGGATGACAGAGGAAATGTAAGGGCTTCCGAAAAAAAATATCAGACTAATATTTCAAAGATTTTTACGGCTGGTGATATGCGCCGGGGACAGTCTCTGGTAGTATGGGCAATAAAGGAAGGAAGGGACTGTGCACAAAAAGTGGATGAGTTCCTCGT
>JAYWIB010000301.1:0-3123 GCA_043789265.1 Chitinophagaceae bacterium | reverse complement strand
GCACAACGAACACAACAAATTAAAACTTCAAGCTTTCTTTGTGTTCCCCACCCCAAAATAAAAATGGACAAACCGAATCATTTTTCGATTTGTCCACTTTAGTGCCCAGAACAGGAATCGAACCTGCACACCTTGTGGGCGGCAGATTTTGAGTCTGCTGCGTCTACCAATTCCGCCATCTGGGCAATGCACATTTAAAGTTGAAAACTGAGGATAACCTTAAACTTTAAAACTGTAACCTTAAACTTTTCATAGGGGTGCAATATTACATCATCCCTCCAATCTGTCCAAAATACGCTGTAAATATTTTTTCTTGAAATAGTACTCTTTTACTTTCAGCAGCTCAGCTTCTGTAACAGTATGGTCGTTGTAATTTTCAATAATGGCTTTTACGTCTTTGTAAATATCCTGTTCAAAATTTTCAACAGCGGCCTGGCTTTCGCCTGATAAATTTTCGTTCAGTTCCATCACTTCCATTAAAAAATCCGGTGGCAGGGGAAATTTTTCTTCTTCCTGCAGCAGGCCTTTTAACTGCAGTACATATTTAATGGTGGCATCCTGTTGTTGAAATGTTTTCAATGCCTTATTTATGGCAGAAGATTTCTCCAGGGCAGTGGCCTGCTCTGCTTCTTCCGACTGTGTAAAAAAATCAGGATGATATTTTTTTTGCAGTTCAAAATACTTTTTTGCCAGAGTGCTTTTATCCGGCTTTAATGAAACAGGCAAATCAAAAAGTTCAAAATAATTCATCCCGCAAATATAATCACCTGCTGATTCAGCAGAATATTTTTCCGATTGATTGAATGAAGATAACTTGCGCCAAAATTTACGATTGATGCTAAAGATTGCCCTGATAAAAGAAGGGAAAATTCCCGCTGACAGCCGTGTGGCGCTTACACCTGCCCAATGCAAATGGCTGCATAAAAATTTCAGCGATGTAAAAGTAATTGCACAAAAAAGCAATGCACGCTGCTACAGCGATAAAGAATACCTGCAGGCAGGTGTGGAGGTGCAGGACGACATAAGCGAATGCGATGTAATGATGGGCATAAAAGAAGTGCCGGTTGATATGCTGATTGATGGAAAAACTTATCTTTTTTTTTCGCACACAAAAAAAATGCAGCCGCACAACCAGCAACTTATCCGGGCGATAATACAAAAAAAGATAACTCTGGTAGATTATGAATGCCTGGAACATGAAGATGGCACACGGATTATAGGCTTTGGTTTTTTTGCGGGCATTGTAGGCGCCCACAATGGTATAATGGCCTATGGCAACCGCACCGGCTCGTTTACACTGCAGCGGGTAAGTTCGGTAAACAGTTTTCAAAAATTGATACATACTTATTTTGGATTAAAAATTCCTAACATAAAAATTGCAGTAACGGGCAGTGGCCGGGTGGCGCACGGTGTGCTGGAAATTATGAACCTGCTCGGCATACATGAAGTGGAACCAGAGGAGTATGTACAAAAGCAATTTAAGTATCCTGTGTATGTACATCTAAAGGGCGCCGACCTGTATGCTGACAAACTAACGGGCAAGTACAGCCGGGAATCATTTCACCAGCATCCCGAAAAATTTACGTGCTTGTTTGGCCGGTATATGGTTATTACTGATATATTGATCAACGGCGTTTATTGGGATAAAAATGTGCCCCGTTTATTTGAAATGGAAGATTTAAAAAAAGCAAACTTCCGTATGAACACCATTGCAGACATTACGGATGATGCACATGGATCTGTACCCTGCAATATTGGTGACAGCACCATTGCCGATCCTATTTATGGGGTAGACAGAAATACATTTGAACGGACTGCACCATACCTGCCCACATCAGCAGATGTAATGGCAGTGGGCAATCTGCCCAATGAATTGCCAAGGGATGCCAGCCGCTACTTTGGCGAACAACTGATAAAATTTGTACTGGAAGATATCCGTAGCGGCGGCAGCAAAACCATTGATGCTGCCACCATTGTAAAAGTAGGCAGACTGAATGATCCGTTTGTGTACATGAAAGCTTATGCCGGTGTTGAATAAACAGATGTGAAAAAATTATTTCAGCAGACTCGCTTTTAAAAGGCAGGTATTTTTAAAACCATCAAACATTTACAGGTATAAATAATAGTCTTTCAGCAGCAGGATAAAATCATTGGTATACATGCCCTGTTCATTTTTTATGGTGAGGGTATCTACAGCAGTTGCAGCAGGTTTACCAGAAAAAAATAATACGCTCCTGAAAAAAGAGTGCTGTACTGTTTGCTTTATCATTGTTTTTGCAAAACAAAAATAATTTTCCTTAGCTGCCAGTGTTTCAAAATATTCCATCCTGTGAAAGGGCAGCAGCACACAAAAAAATCCATTGCTGCTTAGATGTTTTTTTATTACAGATAACAGCATTGCAAAATTTAATTCACTGCTGTGCATGGCAGCATTTCTTTTTTCATCAGCAGAGGGAAGGTCTCCTTCAAAAAATGGTGGGTTGCTGATGATGCAGTCATATTTTTTTGCTGATGTAAAATTGATTGCATTTACATGCAGTGCATTCAGTCTGTGTGCCCACGGTGAGTGAGCAAAATTTTGTGTGGCAGTTGCCCAGGCTGCTTCATCTGTTTCAATGGCATCAATCACTGCCGTTGTTTTTTGTGCAAGCATCAGGCCGAGCAAACCGGTACCTGTGCCTATATCCAGTATATTATCAACAGGTATTTTTTCCGCAGCAATGCGGTTGGCTGCAATAGCCGCAAACACACAGGCGTCGGTACACACCTTCATGGCGCAGTGTTGCTGCTGCACAGTAAATTGTTTAAACTGAAAATAATTGTTGGCCATTTTTTTAATCCTTACCGTGCGCTGGGTATGATGCTGAGCGGGGCAAAATCTTTTTCAAGAAATTTATAATAGCCTGCTATCGCAATCATGGCAGCATTGTCGGTACAATATTCAAATGCAGGTATATAAGTTTGCCAGCCCATGCCGTTGCCCGTATGCTGCAATGCCTGCCGCAGCTGGCTGTTGGCACTTACGCCACCGGCTATGCAAATTTGCCGTATGCCCGTTTCTGCCGCTGCTTTTTTTAATTTATTTATCAGTATGCTTACAATCCGTGCCTGTACCGAGGCACA
>JAYWIB010000300.1:0-3127 GCA_043789265.1 Chitinophagaceae bacterium | reverse complement strand
TATCTTTCAACTGACTGTTGCGCCAGCCCGCTTTATATTCCTTTGTAGTAAAAGTGTCTAATTTTTTTCGCCAGTAATCAAGTTCCAACTTAATGAGGTAGCGTCTTTGTATAATGGCATCCTTTATTTCTTTGGTGTCGGATGATTTCTGTTTCCATTCATCATACAAGTCTGCAAGGTGTTCAATTTTTTCAAAAGTCGCTATCTCCCATTCTTTACCTTTTATCTTTTTAATCGTAACTGTCCGTTTGCCAAAAACCATTTCAAGGTTCTGTATTATTGGTTTATAGATTTTCCCATTAATCGTTGCTTCTGTTGAATAGTTAGGGCAGTCAAATGGGATAAGTTTCTTTTTTATTTCCCGGTTGTATTTGCTGTCAGCAATCGTCAGGTTTTTCAATTCATTGTCAAAGCTCATGCTTGCAGGTATGGTATGCTCTATATCATATTTAAGTCCATTAAACAAATCGCATTGCTGTATCATTTTTCCTGTGTAGAGGCAATACATGTTTTGTTCTTTCCAAAGTCTTATTTTATCAATAAGTGTTTTGTCTTGCCTGTTATAACTTGTACTGCACTCTTTATTTATCTCGTCAATTACTGCTTTATATCCTTCGTTTTCTTTTTCCCTTTCCCGTTGCCATTTTTCTATTGCTTTTCTTTTGTTGGCATCGTTCAGTTCTCGGGCAATTTCAACCACCACCCTTGTGTCCTCTTCAATTTTTCCAGACTCTAACAGGTAGTTCACCAGATTTTTAAGTTTGTGCATTGTTTTCAATGCCATCGGGTTTTTAAAGCCCCTGCTTATTGGCTGTGGGTCGCCTAAAAGTTTAATGGTGCCGCCATTGTCTAACTGTTTCTCTTTTGCATTCGGGTATGTTTCCTGCTCTGATGGATGCCACAAATGATAAAGCTGCTTTTCATCTGTTTGATAAGCGTCTCTCAGGTGTTGCTTAATCCTTTCATGCAGGTTAGGCACAGGCATAAAAAGTTCGTCCTTTTTTCCTTGCAGCGGCTTCTTTAAAAATGCTTTAAAATGACTGGCAGCATATTGCATGGCTGCTGCTTTTTGTTCTGTTGTTTTTTCATCCCATGATTTTGTTCCAACTACTTCTTTAAGTTTTGCTTCCACCAGTTCGTTCTCCTGCAGGTCCAGTTCCCTATCATTCTCAATTCTGTACCGGGTTTCGCTGTTTAGCTCTGCCCTTATCATTTCGTTTACTGCTGCATTCAGTTGCTTGTCACTGTCATGTTCCTTTCTTATTTCCTCATAAAGGTTTTCAAAATTATCAATCAGACTCTGGTCAACATTCTTTTGCCCAAATACTTTTGGCAGGTTTGCCAGATAGATCGCTTCACTGTAAATAAATCCTTTGAATAAATAGGGGAGTATCTTTTTTATGGCAGAAAGGCTTAAGGTTGCATATCCCTGCTGGAGCTTTATTTTTGAAAATTTTTCTGTATCCTCTTCATTCAGCTTTAGCTTAACTGCTGCAAACTCTTTCAATTTTTCCGTACTGTCGAAAGTGAAAAGTACATGCCAGATGTCTTCAAATGAATAAGCACAGTCTTTTGGTTGATTACTTAACGCTTGCCCCCATCCAAATTTATCTTTCCAGTCTTTACCTAAAAGTTTTTCAAATGAATTAAGCAAGCGGCAGGAAATTACTTTTGTGTCATCCTTAAAATTCGCTTCCATTGCAGCACCATCTTTTTTCAATTGCTTTAAAACACTGCTCAATTTAAAGTCAGAGCTGGCGTTGTAAAAAACCGGATAAATTTTCTCTTTCAGGTATTCAGATTTATTGATTCCTTCGGGTACAATAATTTTAAGGTTATTTATAAATACCCATGTGCGGAACTCTTCATAAAGCGGGTGGCTGATGGGGCACCTGCTTTTATTTTTTTCAAAAGTGCAGATGCCTACCAACCCTTTTTGACTCCTCAAAGGTCTTTGCCAAACTATTGCTTTACATAACAGGTTATGAACATCTTCTGCTATGTTTTGTACCCTGCATATTTCCTTTAATTCTGTTTCATAATCAGTACGCAGGTTATATCGTTTTCTTATTCTTTCATTTTTTTCTTTTTGTAAATGATAGAGGGCAGCACCCAGTGTTTTATGCTTTTCAAGATATGGGGCAATATCATTTCTCCCCTTTACGGTTCCATCTTTGCTTCCTTTCAGCATCGTTTGTGCTTCGTCCTCATCCCGGCCTTTAAAACCTCTCCGCTGAACTAACTGATAAAATACCCTTCCAAGTATTTCAGGATTATTTTGCATTAACTTTTTATCTTGTTCCTTTTCACTAACTGCCATCACCCTGAAAATATAATAGCTTTCATGTTTATCATAACCGGCCTGTTCAAAATCAGGCTTGCCATCTCCATTAAAATCAAACCTTAACCAATTTATAAACTCTTTGCGTTTAGGATATTGCCTGCCACCTCCTTTTTTATAATGCTTCCACTCATTTAGTTCATCTATATATAAAGGACACATATTGTTTTCAATCAGGCATTTCAGCAATTGCCATTTCCTGTATTTTTCTGCCTGGTAGTTTCTTCTTTTGTGCCGGCTTTCTGTTCTTTTTTGTACCAGAGGAAATTCTCCTGATTTACCTTCACCAACTCCTTTTTCAAAAGTCAAAACCCCCTTATCAATAATTTGATTTTCCAGCTCAATGTCAGTTTCTCTGATGGCCCAGCCAATAGAGTTTGTTCCTAAATCAAGCCCAAGAATTTTTTCCATATGTTTTTTTTTTAAAGATTCAATACTATATTTGTCTTTGAAAGCTTATCACAATAAGGCTATAAGCCGAAGATTATTCTTAAGCCCTGCGTACTCCGTGGGGCTTTTTAATTTAATAAGTGCAAAATTTACAAAGGTTAAAAAACTTGAGCTTAAGGCGCAGCCTCATAGTACAGCATGTATATTGTTTATGTAAGTATGTCGCTTAATTACCTTTTTATGATTTTATTTTTGCTGGTTTATCAAAAGCTATATAGAATAATTAGTAATGGATTGGTTTTAAAGATAAGAAATAATCCGGTTTATAAAATCTATTTACCTCACTATATTTCGTAAATAAAGAACCCGGTAAAAGAGATAAATGCATTAGTGAGT
>JAYWIB010000299.1:0-11179 GCA_043789265.1 Chitinophagaceae bacterium | reverse complement strand
CTTACGGTAAATGCTTTTATTCATGAACCATTTCAGCCGCGAAAATTACAGTCTTTTCATTTTTCAGATGTAAGCAGGGCTGCAAAAAAAGTCATCATCATAGGTGCTGGGCCGGCAGGATTGTTTGCTGCATTGCAATTGATAGAACTGGGCATACAGCCTGTAATACTGGAAAGAGGAAAAGACGTAAGGGCAAGGAGAAGAGATCTTGCACTGCTGAATAAAAATGGCCTGGTAAATCCTGAAAGCAACTATTGCTTTGGAGAAGGCGGCGCCGGCACATACAGCGATGGAAAACTATACACAAGAAGTAACAAGCGGGGTGATATAGACCGGATACTGAACCTTTTTGTACACTTTGGTGCCGATGAAAAAATTTTGTACGAAGCACATCCGCATATTGGCACCAACAAATTACCACACATCATTACCGCTATGCGGCAAACCATTGAAGCCTGCGGCGGCCAGTTAATTTTTAATAAAAAGGTAACAGACTTTGTGATAAGTAACAGCAGCATACACACCGTGATAACGGCTGAAGGAGATTCATTTTCCGGAGATGATGTAATACTGGCTACAGGCCATTCTGCAAGGGATATTTTTGAACTGCTGTATGCAAAAAATATTTTAACAGAGGCAAAACCTTTTGCACTCGGTGTAAGGGTGGAACATCCGCAGCAGCTTATAGACAGCCTGCAGTATCATTGTGTGCAGCGGGGCGATTTTTTACCTCCTGCCTCTTACTCATTGGTGCAGCAGGTAAACGAAAGAGGTGTATTTTCTTTTTGCATGTGTCCCGGCGGCATCATTGCACCCGCCTGCACTGCACCCGGCGAACTGGTGGTAAACGGATGGAGCCCAAGCAAAAGAAACAATCCTTTTGCAAACAGCGGCATGGTGGTATCAGTAGAGATAAAAGATGCCCTGAGATTTATCGATAAATTTACCGCGTCAGCAACATTAAAAGCATCGGGCAATGCAGCAGCGCATCCCCTGCTGATGATGTACTTTCAGCAGATGGTGGAGCAGCATTGCTTTGCAGCCGGCGGAGGCCATGCAGCCGCACCTGCACAGCGCCTCGTTGATTTTTGCAACAAAAAAATTTCTGCCACACTGCCGCAATGCTCTTACCAGCCGGGTACTAAAAGCATTCAGTTACAGGAAGTACTGCCGGATTTTATTTATCAGTCGCTTGCCCGTGGCTTTACAGCATTTGGCAAAAAAATGAGCGCCGCAGCAGGTTTGCCCGGATACTTTACCAATGAAGCAATAGTGCTTGCAACAGAAAGCCGCACTTCTTCTCCGGTAAAAATTCCCAGAGATGCCGTTACGCTTACACATCCGCAGATAACCAACCTGTACCCATGCGGCGAAGGTGCCGGATATGCCGGTGGTATAGTAAGCGCTGCAATGGATGGAGAAAGAATTGCAAAGCAAATAGCAATGAAAGGATAATTTTTTTTGAAAGAAAAAATTTTATCTATTTGTAAATACTAAACCAACTACCTGTTTACTGTGAGGCTTGTAATTTTTATAAATAGTTACGGTGCTGCAAAATTTTGAACTGCATGTTAAACAGGATGAATTTAATTTTGAAATAAATTTTTCCATACATCATTCTTTTTTATCAGCTTGTGCTGCTGGGGATTAATTTTGTATCCTTACACATAAATAACAACCGGATGAATATTTTAGAACTGCATAACCTGAAAAAACATTTCGCTGCACAAAAGGCTGTAGACGATATCAGCTTCGATATTAAAGAAGGCAGCATATTTGGTTTGCTTGGTCCAAACGGTGCAGGCAAAACGACGCTCCTGCGTATGATAACCGGAATTTTTTATCCTGACAGCGGCGAAATTATTTTCAATGGCAAAAAATTTGACCCCATCAATGACGTAGTGTATATCGGCTACATGCCCGAGGAACGTGGGCTGTATAAGAAAATGAAAATTGGCGAACAGGCGCTATATCTTGCCCGCCTGAAAGGATTGGGCAAAGCGGAAGCGATGCAAAAAATAAAAGAATGGTTTGTAAAATTTGAAATGCAAACCTGGTGGAATAAAAAAGTGGAAGACCTGAGCAAAGGCATGAGCCAGAAACTGCAGTTTGTAACCACCGTGCTGCATCAGCCAAAATTAATTATACTGGATGAACCTTTCAGCGGACTTGACCCTGTAAACGCCAACCTCATTCAGGATGAAATTTTTGCACTGGCAAAAAAAGGCAGCACCATTATCTTCAGCACACACCGTATGGAACAGGTGGAAGAAATATGCGACCATATAGTGCTGGTAAATAAGGGAAATAAAATTTTAGACGGAACGGTTAAAGAAATAAAAAATCAATTTAAAGAAAATATTTACCAGGTAGGTGCCAGCACTGCTGCAGAAAACCTTGCCACTTATATATTTGAGGTGGTGCAGCACCAAAAAGATAAACTGATTATAAAGCTGCAGCACGACAGTACGCCTAACGATGTACTTCAGTATTTTATCAGCCAGCAAATTGCCATTCACTCCTTTAATGAAGTACTGCCTTCGCTAAATGAAATATTTATAAAACTAGTGGAAGGCACACCACAGGCAAGGCAATTTGAAAAACTTGGGCAGTAAATTCTTATCCCTGAAAATTGAATAAAAGTTTTTAAAGTGAGAAGGTTGTTTAAATATTTATGTGGTGGAAATAAATGTATAATGTTTAATAAGGCAAAGATGCTGAGAAGCCGGCCGGATTAAAATTCAAATATTTTTTAAAAAAAGAAGTGCTGATTTATGAATAAGATTTTATTGATAATTAAAAGAGAATATGTAACGAGGGTACGCAATAAAACTTTTTTACTTTCTACTTTTTTATTGCCCATCGTAATGATGCTGTTTATTTTTGGCAGCGCTTTTTTTGCCATGTCGTCCAAAGACAGCAAGAAAAAAATTGCTGTGATAAATGACCCGGGTATGTTTAAGGCCAATGTAAAATCTGACAGCGCCCGCCTGCTGTTTGATTTTACAAGCAATGCAGACAGCAGCAACTTTGCAGCTAAGGGATACGATGCGGTGCTAAATCTTAACAATGATGCTGCTGCACACAACTTTACAGTGCATTCAAAAAAACAACTGGGCATAGATACAAAACGAATGATAGAAGAAAAGCTAAACAAAGCTTATGAAGAAAGTGAGCTGCAAAAAAAGGGCATACGGAGGGAAACACTTGACAGCATAAGTAAAACAACATCGGGTGCTTTTACCATTGATAACAGGGTGGTGTCAGAAAAAGGTAAATCAGAAGAAGTAAATGCAGCAGTGAATTATGGAGTAGGCTTTGGCAGCGGTATTTTAATATACATCACCATGTTTATTTTCGGCGCCATGGTAATGCGGGGAGTGATGGAAGAAAAAACAAACCGCATTGCAGAAGTAATGGTAAGCAGTGTAAAACCTTTTGAATTGATGATGGGAAAAATTTTGGGCATCGCAGCAGTTGGCCTTACACAGCTTTTATTATGGGCTGTATTGATAATGGTGTTGTTAACTGCTGCTTCCGCATTTTTACCTGCAGAATTAGTACAGCAGGCGGGAGAAGCCAATCAAATGCAGGGCGGTGGAAATGCAGTAATGGCTGCACGGTTTGCAGACCTGCAAAAAAATATGAGCAGTGTAAACTGGCCACTGGTATTAAGCTGTTTTGCGTTTTATTTTTTAGGGGGTTATTTATTTTATGCCTCTTTGTTTGCAGCCATCGGCAGTGTAATCAATGAAGATCCGCAGGAAGCACAATCGCTGATGCTGCCCATTACCATGCCCATTATTTTTGGATTTATAATTTTAAGCAGCAACCTCAATACGCCTGACAGCCCGGTAATGGTATGGGCCAGTATGATACCTTTTACTTCTCCCATTGTAATGATGGGGCGTATACCAAGCGGTGTGCCTGCGGTACAGATAATTGCTTCTATGCTGCTGCTGGTGGGCGGCTTTATTTTTACCACCTGGCTTGCAGGAAAAATTTACCGCACAGGTATTTTGATGTATGGTAAAAAAGCTTCGTGGAAAGAAATGTTTAAATGGGTTTTTAGAAAATCTTGATTTTTTTTATCATTGTTTCTTTAAATTGCAGCCCCAAATAAAACTTACAGCAATATACTTTGCCCGATAGTATAACGGTAGTACAGCAGATTCTGATTCTGCTTGTCTTGGTTCGAATCCAGGTCGGGTAACGGATGTGGTCAACGAATGAACCCATTGATGACAAAAATGAATATTTAAACAAAGTGGCAAAAACAAACCCGGAAATAAATCCGGGTCATTTTTTTTATGCTCTTTGTTTTACAGGAGATTTTTTCTTTACATTTTTTAAGGCTGCTTCTATTGCCTTACTCAATTCTTCGTAAGTAACTTTTCCGGAAAATCTTTCCCCATTAACAAAAAAAGTGGGTACATCTTTTACACCCCGGTTAAGGCCTTCTTTCATATCGCCCTGCACCTGCCATCCGTAAGTGGCATTTACCAGTTCATCCAGAAAACGCTTGTTCTGCACACCTGCTTCCTTGCTTAATAATTTAAGGCTGGTAGTACCCAGGTTGCGCCTGTTGGCAAATAAAATGTTGTGCATTTCCCAGAACTTTCCAGTTTGTGCAGTAGCTACTGCAGCCTCGCCCGCCTTAAGTGCCCGCTGGTGAATTTTGGTCATAGGAAAATGACGAAAATTGAACCTAATCTTACCTTCATAATCTTCCAGTAATTTTTTTACCACATCGTTTGCTTTTGCGCAAGCCTCACTTTCATATTCGCCAAATTCTTCCAGGGTAACGGGTGCATTAATGTCGCCTACAAATACATCTCTCGGCTCAATAATCTCTACAATTTCTTTTTTGAATGCCATATTATAATTTTTTTGTTAGATACTGTACCTGTCTTGTCAAAATATCAATTATTCCCTATTAAAACTATCCCGTAATTTGAAAAATAGTTGAGCAGGCTACTGATAACTCAAAAAGCGCAGGACTTTATAAAAGTGCCTGAAGGTAAATGTTTTTGCCTATCGTGCCGCATCATAGATCGAAATTTTCCTCCACAGCTTTTCCACAAAATTGATTATCAGTAATTTACAAACCTATTTAATGCGTGTTAAAAATTATTTTACTGCATTTTGGGTTCCATTTGCTGATACATTCTCCATTATGCGTTCATTGCGAAAAACCACCACCCCATCAAACACATCTGCCATTACGGGGGCAGATTTATCAATGTCTCCTGCCAAAATTCTTTTACTTAACTGGTTTATTATTTCCTTTTGAATAAGCCTTTTCAGGGGCCTTGCGCCAAATTGCGGGTCGTACCCGTTTTCTGCCAGAAAATCAAGCAGGTAATTACTAAATACCAATTGAATACCACTTTTTGCCACGAGCTGCTGTAGCTGCCTCAACTGTATATCAATGATGCCCTTTATTTCCTTTTTCATTAATGGCTGAAACATGATGACCTCATCAATGCGGTTCAAAAATTCGGGCCGTATGGTTTGCCGGAGTAAATTTATTACTTCAGCCTTTGTGCTTTCTACCACTTCGGCCTTGTTCTGCTCCGTTACCTTCTCAAAGTTTTCCTGAATGATGTGGCTGCCCATATTACTTGTCATAATGATAATGGTATTTTTAAAATTTACCACCCGGCCTTTATTATCTGTAAGCCTTCCGTCATCCAGCACCTGCAATAAAATATTGTAAACGTCCGGATGTGCCTTTTCAATTTCATCCAGCAGCACCACGCTGTAAGGCTTGCGGCGCACGGCTTCAGTAAGCTGTCCGCCCTCATCATATCCCACATATCCGGGAGGCGCACCCACCAGCCTGCTTACTGAATGTTTTTCCTGGTACTCACTCATATCAATCCTCGTCATCATGCCCTCATCATCAAATAGGTAATCTGCCAGCGCTTTGGCCAGTTCCGTTTTACCCACACCGGTAGTGCCTAAAAATATAAATGAACCGATTGGTTTTTTTGGATCCTGCAGACCTGCCCTGCTTCTTCTGATGGCGTCGCTTACGGCTTCTATGGCTTCCTCCTGCCCTACCACCCGTGTGTGCAGTTCATCTTCCAGGTGAAGCAATTTTTCCCGTTCACTCTGCATCATTTTCATTACCGGAATACCCGTAGCTTTTGCAATACCTGCGGCAATATCTTCTGCATCCACTTCTTCTTTCAGCAATCTTCTTTCGCTGATATCATCCAGCAGCTTTGTTTGTTCTTCAATAATTTTTTCCTGTTCCTGCACTTTGCCATAGCGTATCTCAGCCACTTTTCCATAATCGCCTTCTCTCTCAGCCTTTTCTGCGGAGGCTTTCAGGTTTTCGATGGCAGCCTTTGCATTTTGTATTTTATCCACCACTTCTTTTTCCTGCTGCCACTTTGCTTTAAAGGTGTCCCGCTGTACAGCCAGGTTAGATATTTCGGTAGACAATTCTTTTAATTTCACTTCATCACTTTCTCTTCTTATGGCTTCTCTTTCTATTTCCAGTTGCCTTATCTGCCGCTCCAGTTTATCCAGTTCTTCCGGCATGGAATTCATTTCCAGTTTCAATTTAGAAGCACTTTCATCAATCAAATCAATGGCTTTATCTGGTAAAAAACGATCAGTTATGTAGCGGTGAGATAATTCCACTGCGGCAATAATTGCTTCGTCTTTTATTCTTACATGATGATAGGTTTCGTACCTGTCTTTTAATCCACGTAAAATGGAAATGGCATCTTCCACCGTAGGTTCATCAATCAGTATTTTTTGAAAACGCCTTTCAAGCGCCTTGTCTTTTTCAAAAAATTTCTGGTATTCATTGAGGGTAGTGGCGCCAATGGCTCTCAGTTCGCCCCTTGCCAGCGCAGGCTTTAAAATATTGGCTGCATCCATTGCGCCATCGCCGCCGCCTGCACCTACCAGTGTATGTATTTCATCAATAAATAAAATTATTTCACCATCGCTGGAACTAACTTCTTTTACTACAGATTTTAATCTTTCTTCAAACTCACCTTTGTATTTGGCACCGGCTATCAACTGGCCCATATCAAGGGCGTAAATAATTTTCGATTTAAGATTTTCCGGCACATCACCATTTACTATCCGCATGGCCAAACCTTCTGCTATGGCCGTTTTACCTACACCAGGTTCGCCTACCAATATGGGATTGTTTTTACTTCTTCTTGATAAAATATGCAGTGTACGACGTATCTCCTCATCCCGGCCAATTACTGGATCCAGCTTTCCTGCCCTGGCCATTTCTATCAAATTTTTTGCATATTTGTTCAATGCATTAAACTGTGTTTCCTGTGTTTGAGAAGATATGGTGGAGCCCTTGCGCAAATCTTTGATAGCGGCGGCTAATCCTTTGTCGGTAAGGCCTGCATCTTTTAATAATTTGGCGGTGTTGTCATTGCCCTGCAGTAAGCCAAGCAGCAAATGCTCCACACTTACAAACTCATCACCAAAGGATTTTAATACAGCAGTTGCTTTTAAAATAACAGTATTCATTTCCCTGCTTACTGACTGGGCAGGTTCGGTACCCTGCACCTTGGGTAATTTGCTGACAGCAGCATCAATTTTACTTTCCACAAAAGAAACATTTACATTGTTTTTCTTAAGCAAAAAATCAACAGGCGAATCATCTTCTGTAAGCAATGCCTTCAGCAAATGCTCCGTTTCAATAGTGGGGTTTTGATTGTTAAAAGCTATTTGTTGCGACTGTGATACTGCTTCCTGTGCTTTTATGGTAAAATTATTCAGGTTCATATTTTGTTTGTTTGTATAATTATAAATGGCTGCAAGCTTTGTACCTGCAATAAATGGTTATGCAATTACTTTTTCGGATAACTTTATATAAGCAGCAAAATTAAATCCAACAAAAAAAACAAGGAAAATATGTCACTCATCCGTTATTCGATCTGCCTTAAATTCAGTACAGTATTGGGTTTTATGCTAATCTGTCTTATATCTGCGGCTCAATACAACTTCTCTGCTATAGACCATTTTTTAATTAGTCATCAAAAAGAGCTAAGCAATGATGCAGCAATCATGATTTATAAAGACGGGAAAATTATTTACCAAAAAGAGCTGGGTGAGTTTACCATTAAAACAAAAGCGCCCATTGCAAGCTGCAGTAAGTGGCTTACCGCTGCACTGGTGATGACATTTATAGATGAAGGCAAACTTTCGCTGGATGATAAAGTAAGCACTTACCTGCCCATATTTGCCACTTATGGCAAAACGTATATTACTATACGTAACTGTTTATCGCATACCACCGGCATTGCAGACAATAACAGGGTAATTGCAAAACTGCTTGAACGAAAAAAATACGAATCGCTGGAAGAAGAAGTAAATACGTTTCCTAAAAAAGAAATAGCAGACAACCCGGGCAATTCATTTTTTTATGGCAACATGGGTTTAAACATTGCTGCACGGGTGCTTGAAGTAATTTCAAAAAAGAAATTTGAAACACTGATAAAGCAACGCCTCTTTACACCCCTGCAAATGAAGAACAGCAGCTTTGCATCCGACAATGCGCCCAACCCATCCGGCGGCGCTGAATCTACCGCAGCAGATTACACAAATTTTCTTTCGATGATACTGAACAAGGGAATGTACAATGGCCAGCGGATACTAAGCGAAAAAGCCATTGAAGCCATGCAAACAGTGCAAACAAAAAAAGCAATAAAAAAATATGCACCAAAAGTGGCTGAAGGCTTTGAGTATGGCCTGGGAGAATGGATTGAAGAAACGGACAGCAACGGCAGCAGTGTGGTGGTTAGCAGCCCTGGCTTGTTTGGCACCTGGCCTTATATTGATAAATGCCGCCGGTATGCCTGCATCTTTTTCATTAAAAAGTTTTTATCTGAACAAAAAAAAGATTTATATCAGGCATTAAAAAAATTAATTGATGCTGAAATAGTAAATGACTGTAAGTAATCTTCAAAAAGAAATATTCATTTATGTATGAAAATAAAAAACAACAACTGGCGCCTAAACGAATTTATTATGCAAGGCTATGGAACAATGCATTGCTGGCTACAGTTTTACTGATGATAAGCCTGGCCATCGGTGTGCTGGGCTACCACCTTACCATTCCGGAATTTGACTGGTACGACAGTTTGCTAAATGCTTCTATGATATTGAGCGGCATGGGGCCGGTGATTGATGCAGGTATTGTTTTGTCAAAAGCTGCCAAAATATTTGCCTCGCTGTATGCGCTGTTTAGCGGCGTTACTTTTTTGAGTATCATCGGCATACTGATTGCCCCGGTGGTACATCGTTTTTTTCACCGCCTGCATATAGAAGATAAGTAGCATTACAGTGCCTTTACAAAAACAATTTTGGCCCGGTCTGCCTTATAAATTTGCTCATAAAATTTTACAAGCTTATTATATTCTGCGGCAGCAAACCGGCCACTATATTGCTCCATCAGGCGTTGATAAGTGATGTTGTTTTCTGTTATTTTTATGGTAGCGGTGTATTTTCCAAAGGGCGTAGTAAGTGCCACATCTTTTGGCAGGCTTTCTAACTTATAACCTGCGGGAATTTTTATTTCTACCGAATCAATATCCCGGTAACCAAGGTATTCCGCCACATCGTATTTCCTGTTGTCATCAGGCGCCGGTTTCCTGGATGACCTCGTTAAAACATTGGGAACTATAAAGAGCCGCTTACCGGAAACATCGGCATAATTGTTTGCACTTATTTCCAGATTTTCCTCTACCACCGGCAGCGCTGATTTTTTTTCTTTGTAATCATAAGAAAGCAGTTCGTAACTGGCAAGGCTGAATTTTTCATTCAGGTATTCTTTTACTTTTTCGCTGGACAGGCCGTTTATCATATGCTGCAAATCATCCTGCTGCAATGCCCTGTACATAGCTGCCACACTCACCAGGCCCTTGCCATTTTCATCAATCAATACTTTTATTTTTCTTACCTGCAGGTTTTCATTTACGTCGTACCTGGGTGTACGCACCAGCCTGCCACCGCTTTCATCCACCAGCAGTACGTACCTGTCGTCTGTATGATCACTTAAATAACCTGCTGCTATTGTTTGGCTGGTACACTCCAGCCACATGGTATCATTATCGAGTGGCACACTCAGTATTACATGATTGAATTGCGAGCAGGGAA
Organism: Chitinophagaceae bacterium; assembly: GCA_043789265.1. GTDB lineage: Bacteria > Bacteroidota > Bacteroidia > Chitinophagales > Chitinophagaceae > Ferruginibacter. Next base: position 1,033 of record JAYWIB010000299.1, on the reverse strand, counting down.
AATCGGGCATAAAAAATTTATTGCCTGGCCGTGATTTTACAAGGGTATAAAAAGATTTTATGCCTGCCTCTTTCAGTAACGCATACATGTAATTTGACAACGCTTTGCAGTCACCATATTTTTTTTGAGCAACATACCCGGCATCAAAAGGCTGCCATCCGCCAATGCCCAGCTGCACACTGATGTAGCGGCTGTTTTGCTGCATCAATTTATACAGCGCATCTATTTTATCAGTTGTTTTTTTCAACCCGTCTGTTAATGCATGTACAGTGGCTTTTATATTATCAGGCAGTACATCACGCCCTTCTTTGAGGGCATACACAAACTTTCCATAATCTTGCCACGTGGCCATGTTGCCTTTGTAATCTTCTATCTGAAACTGTACCGGCCCCATCAGCACGGTGGGCACCATTTCGTACCAGGATGGAGATTTATATTCCTCTTCAACAGCCAAAAAATTTTTGAGCTCCCATTTATAATTTCTGTTTGTTTTTTCAGTGCTGATAACCGGTGCAGGTGCATTGCACATAGCCTTGTATCTAAAATCAATTCCTTCGGGCATAGAAACAATCATAGCGCTGTATTCCACCGCCAGGTGTTCATCATCCACCGGTATCCATCCGGGATAAAACATTGTATAATTAAGTTTTAATTCCACTTCATAGCGGATGGTGTAGGGATATGTTTTGCAATAAAAATTATGAAATTTCAAGCGGTCATCATCAGCCAGGTTATTATCACCGGAGGCGCTCCTGTCCTGCAGATCTGATTTTTTCAGGCTTTTAATTTTTTCACCAAGGGCATTATACAAAATGCCTTCTATCGAAACTACAGACTGCAGCCTGTCATAGTGTTCGGTTAAATTGGCGAAGTGATCGGCCTTGTCATTCAGGATGGTAATAACATACGTGTGATAATACCTTGCCTTATTTAATTCGATTACATTAAACTCAATTTGTTCAAAACGCTTTACAGCATTTGCTTTTTTCAGCAAGGCCGTATCTATTTTGCTCACAGCGTATTCACCGCCGGA